>JAQVWF010000010.1:29958-80427 GCA_028698615.1 Syntrophorhabdaceae bacterium | reverse complement strand
CGAATAAACACGAATCTTCTTCTCCGAAAGCCCACGGTTCCCCGGGGGGCTTAATCTTGTATCAATCTCTCGAATGTGGGATATACTGTAAACAGGAGGTGGATATGAACAAAAGTTCACCGACGAGGAAATTGAACGTGCGGAGTCCCAAAGCTTTGAGGGGCAGACGATGGGCGAAGGCAGCACAAAGAATCCCGACACAGTATCGGAAAACACAGGCTAAGACCAGCCACAGGTAGCAAGGATCACTGGACCTGCCCCCGACAAACCGGTCCAGTTTTTGGGGAGCACACAATTTGATTGAGAAACCAACTCTAGAGGTGGTACAATAAACAGGGACAGTTCAGTATCCTGAAACCGTGATGGCGCCCAGGGTTGTATGCGTTTCGATATTCTCATGATGACGGGGTGGCAGCGGAAACGGTATGTTATTGTGCCCGAAACAGACCAACGCTTGACGCAGCGCAAGAATAGATGTATAATGTTATCAATCCATTAGGCACGTGAATTCAAATGCCCTTTTGCAGAGAAAGGGCATTTTACTTTTGAGGTTAAGAATGGCGATAAATAATACTACCAAGGTAAAAGACCTGCTGGACGGGGGAATGGAAAAAGGCTTTATTGAGCCCGATGAGATCAAGGATTGCCTTCCTCGGGAAGTCTTTTCTTCCGAAGATGTTGAGGATGTATTCGACTTTTTTTCAGAATCTGATATCGACCTGGTCGAGACAATTCACGAAAAGGCTGGGCCGCGCAGCGAAAAAAGCGCAGACGCGGGAGGGATTGAAAAAGTACCTTCAGAGACGACCGATAACATAATATGGGCCTACCTGAAGGATATGGGACGCATATCCCTTCTCACGTCCGATGAAGAAAGCCAGATAGCTGGAAAGATCGAAGAAGCAGAAAAAAGAGCAAAGAGCATTCTGTTTGAGCTGCCCCAGGCGGTGAACGAACTCCTGGAGATAGGTCGGCAATTGAAGGAAGGGACAATAAGCATAGTAGATGTGGTCAACAATATTGATGAAATGAACCTTACGCAAAAGGACGAGGAGAAATATAAGAAAAAGACCATATCCTCCATCAATTCCATAAAGAGCCTTCACGAGAAAAAGGAAGGAATAAAGAAGGCATTGCCGGGAACCGACAGACCAGGCAGGAAGGAACTTGCCAACGATCTGCGCAAGGTCGAGGACAAAGCGGAAAGCATCCTGCTGAATCTCAAGCTCAGCAAGAAGATTCTCGTGGAAATCATCAGGAAGATCACGCACCAGATGAACTTGATGAAGGATGGCGAGGCAAGTATCGTAAGGCGGAAACTGACGGAACTCGGAGAAATTGAGAATGGACTGAAGATCGTCAGGAACCGGCTCGTTCAGGCAAACCTGAGACTTGTGATCAATATTGCCAAGAGATACCTCAACCGTGGGCTTTCATTCCTTGATCTTATCCAGGAAGGCAACATGGGGCTCATGAAGGCGGCTGAAAAATATGATTATCAGAAAGGTTACAAGTTCTCCACATACTCGACGTGGTGGATCAGGCAGGCCATAACACGGGCAATTGCAGATTGCGGACGGACTATCAGGGTGCCGGTCCATATACTTGAGACCAAAAATAAGATAAACAAGGCTACCACGGCCCTCTTCCAGGAATTGGGGGAAACACCGAACCTCGAAGACATTTCACTTAAGGCCGGTCTTTCCCTGGAGAAGGTCCGAAAGATCATGAAAGTTTCCGGTGGGGCTGTATCGATCGAAACTCCGGTCGGGGACGACGAATCCAAGCTCGGTGATTTCATCGCAGACCCAAAGGCTTCTTCACCTTTTATAGAACTCGTAGACATCTCTCTCAAGGAGGAGATAGACAAAGTCTTGTCAACGCTTACTCCGCGAGAAGAGAAGGTTATCAGGATGCGGCTCGGCATCGGCGAGAAGACCGATTTCACTCTGGAAGAAGTGGGTGATGTCTTTGGGCTGACCCGTGAGCGTATTCGTCAGATCGAGGTCAAGGCCCTCAGAAAGCTCCGACACCCGTTAAGGCGAAAAAAACTGGAGAGTTTCCAGGAGTGATCCGCCCAGACTCTGGCGCGGCAGCTGGACCGGTTTATTGGGGGCAGGTCATCAACCCTCTGACCTCTGCTTGAACCAACCGGGATCGATCTCATACTTCGCCACCCTTGATCCCATCATCCGCTCGGTGATACCAAGGGTTCGGGCGGCTTTCGCCATGTTGCCCCCTGCTCTCTTCAACTCCTCCAGAATTGCTTCCCGCTCCATTCTGGCCATGATATCCTTGAAACCGCCAATGGTCCTTTCCTGCCCGTCCGCCTGTCCGCCCTGGAGGTTTGGCGGAAGATGGTACCCGTTGATGACACCATCGGTGCAAAGAATGATCGCCCTTTCAATACAGTTCTCCAGTTCCCGAACGTTGCCCGGCCAGTGGTAGTTCATGAGCATATCCGTTGAGGTCGTTGATACTTTTGTGATCTCTTTGCCGTGTTCCATGCTGTATTTCTGAATAAAATGGTCGGCGAGGAGCATGATGTCGGTCTTCCGGTCCCGAAGAGGCGGCACAAGGATAGGGAAGACGTTGAATCTGTAGTAAAGATCCTCTCTGAATTTCCCCTCCCGGACAAGGGTTTCCAGGTCTTTGTTCGTTGCGGTGATGATTCTCGCATCCAGCTTTATGGCACAGTTCCCGCCGACGCGCTCGAACTCCTTTTCCTGCAGGACACGGAGCAGCTTTATCTGAACCACCGGCGGCAGGTCACCTACCTCGTCGAGAAAGATCGTGCCATTCTCGGCCGCCTCGAACCGACCCTTGCGTGCCATCGTCGCGCCGGTAAACGAGCCCCTTTCGTGGCCGAACAGCTCGCTCTCTATCAAGGATTCCGGCAGGGCCGCGCAGTTGACCTTGACGAAGGGCCGGGAGGACCTGTTGGAGCTATAGTGAATGGTCTGGGCCACGCGCTCCTTGCCGACACCGCTTTCTCCCAGTATCAATACGGTGGCATTCGTGCAACACACCTTGTCGATCAGGGAATATACGGTCTGCATGCCCTTTGAGTTGCCCACGATGGTCTTCATACCATATCTCGTTTTCAACTGGTCCTGCAGACGCCGGTTCTCCTCCATCATCTTTTCGAGCTCTTCCTGCGCAAGCTGACGAAGGCGCACGGCCTGGGAGATACTCGATGCGATGATCGTGAGAAGGCGGACATCGTTCTCAAGCGACATACCTTCATTGTGAAGCCGGTCGGCAGAGATGGCGCCGATCACCTCGCTGCCTATCTTGATAGGTACACAGATGAAGGCAAAATCCCTCTTGTTAACATGTCTCCTCGATCCGGTCTTATCGAGGAAAAGGGGTTCGTCGGCGATGTTGGGGACAATGATGGGTTGGCCGGTATCGATCACCTTCCCTGTAATGCCCTCACCCATGCGATACCTGCCTTTTGCCTGTTCGTCGGGACCAAGACCGTACGCCTCCTCGATCGCAATCTCTCCCTTCGCCCTGTTGAGAATGGTAAGCGTTCCCCGGGGTATGTCCATGTGCTCGGCAATGAGGTGAAGGATCGGCTTCAGCACCGTCTTGAGATCAAGACTCTCGCTCAGCCTGGCGCTGATATCAAAGAGGAGAGAAAGTTCCTTTATCTCGCGGTTTCCCTGGTCTTCCATGTAAGGTTCCCTTTTTCGGCCCAGCCGGTTGACGTTGTCCAGCAAAAAGGCGTCTTGCCGTCCCCTTTCGGGAGGGCAAGACGCCTTCGTCTCAAATAAAAATGGCGTTCCCGATGAACGCCATTGTCCGTCACATCACTGTGACAGGATTATTCTACAGTACATCAGGATTGTTGTCAACGACGCGCTATCTCAGCGCACTCCTTCCAGGTTCTCACGGGGTGCCCGATAGACCGCCGCCCGCACGGCCGGGTCCCGGCTGGGGAACGCGGGCGTCCTTAGGACGACCCCGCATTGAACCCCTTTGCACCGGGACAGCTTAAAGAGCTTCGTCGCCGATCTCACCTGTTCTGATCCGATAGACCTCGGAGATGGGCGAGACGAATATCTTACCGTCTCCCGCCGAGCCGGTACGGGCCGCCTCCATGATCGTGTTCACGATCGCTTTCACATCGCCATCCCTGACGACAATGGCCAATTCATACTTCGGAAGCATCTCTATCGTATATTCACGCCCCCTGAATTGCTGCCTTAGGCCTTTCTGTTTTCCGTGACCTTCAATTCTGGTGACGGAGATACCGGGATATCCCCTCTTCTCAAGCGCAGCCCTCACGTCGTCGAATTTTTCCATCCTTATTACCGCTGTTATCTTTTGCATTTCCTCACCCCTCCTTATTTGCCCTGGGTATAAAAGTCAGGATAGGCCGAGCCTCCGTGTTCAATCACATCCAGTCCTCCAATCTCTTCGTTAGGAGAAACCCTTATGCCAATAATGGCATCCAGTATCTTGAACAGGACGTATCCGCATACGAAAGCCCATAGTCCAGCGACAGCGGCGCCTATCACCTGCGAGATCAACTGGCCCGCACCGCCCCCGTAAAGAAGCCCCTTCACGAATGGTGCCTCCATTGCGTAATTGCCGTAGGTGCCGTCGGCGAATATGCCGACGCTTATAAGGCCCCAGATACCGTTAACGCCATGTACCGACACCGCACCCACCGGGTCGTCTATCTTCATCCTTTCAAGCGTATACACGCCGACAACCACCAGTATCCCGGCTATCAATCCGATCACTACCGCGGCCCATGCCTCTATCCACGCACATGGCGCGGTCACGGCGACAAGACCCGCAAGGACGCCGTTGAACATCATGCCTACGTCATATATCTTTGTCTTCATAAGAACGATTATCAGGGCGGCAAACCCGCCTGCGGATGCAGCGAGCAGGGTATTGACGGCTATGACCGATATTCTGAGGTGATGGGCGTTGAAAGTGGAACCCGGGTTAAACCCGAACCATCCGAACCAGAGTATGAAAACTCCGAGAGCTGCCAGGGTGATGCTGTGTCCCGGGATGGCGTTTGTTTTCCCGTCCTTTGTAAACTTGCCAAATCTCGGTCCAAGGACCATGGCTCCCGCAAGTCCGAACATCCCGCCTATCGTATGTACAACGCCCGAACCCGCAAAATCAAGATGCCCCAGGCCAAATGGCAATTTTGACAGCCATCCGCCGCCCCACACCCAGTGACCGTACAGCGGATACACAAGCATGCTGATGATTATGCTGTAGACCAGATAGGAGGAGAATTTCAGACGCTCCGCCACCGCGCCCGAGACTATGGTCGCAGCCGTTGCGCAGAATACCAGCTGCCAGAAGAAATCGAGGTACCTGCCGACATCGTATTGATCGCCGCCCAGAAACAGGGGGCCCATGCCGATGAACCCCCCGACGTCGGTGCCCTTCAACAGGGTATACCCGATGACGAAGAAACCAAGGGAACCGACGATGAGGTCTATCCCGTTCTTTGCCATCAGGTTCGTTGCGTTCTTTGCCCGGCAAAAGCCCGCCTCAACCATCGCAAAACCTGCCTGCATAAACATCACCAGGAAACCGCACACCAGGACCCAGACATAGTCGACGGGCGCCTGTGCATTGGCCGCCAGGGTCCTTGCGCCGGTAGGGTCCGGCGCTGTCTCTGCGAGACCGGCACCGGCCATCCCGAAAATCATGAAACTCAATAGCAGGAACATCAGAACTCTTTTCATTATCAAGCCTCCTTGATCCATCTCTGTTCTTTTGTACCTCAAGGTCGCCCGCCTGATGCGGACCGTATTCCCGTGAGAGCCCAACGTTCTTTGTTACGATCTTAACCTGACCGATCAGGGTTTCTCCGCTTCGCTGCGGCGGCCGCGACGGAGTCTTCTTCCATCAAACCGGCCGGCCTGACCGATCAGGGCTCCACATCACCGCATCATTGCGGATTGCGGAACAATGGTATTCAGCCTAAAAAGCGTATGTAAACCCGATACCGTAGACGACATTGTTCCCTACGGGCCCGTTGGGGTTGTACGAGTCGGATATATCGGCGGCTGAAGGGTACTCCTTCCCTGCATCTCCCGAAAGGGGGAACCAGTACTGGACTACAGGCTGGATCGAGAAGGATTTTGTAACAGGGATCGTAAGCCCGGCCTTGACCATGCCGTCATGGAGGCCTTTGTATTTGCTTCCCGTGTAGTCGCCGGTCGACCTCTCATAGGTCTTCCAGTAATCGCTCTCCCCGACGAAGTAGCCGAAGGAAGCGCCCAGGTCGAGGGTTATCTGTTTATGAACCGGGATGGAGTGAGCGAAGGAAAGGTTGATATAGGTGCCCTTGTAGCTCGTGATGTCCCGATAAATGGAGAGGGTCGGTTTCGATAGAATGTCATAAGCGATGGACCCGAAAAGCTCTTCCGTCTCATCGCAATACTTTGTCCCGTAAAAGATATAGCCGCCGGTGAGAGAAAGCTTGTCGATGGCATAGGTATAGCTTAAGGTCAGGTCGGTCTCATTCCATCCCTTCTTGAATGCCCTGCTCTCCGCGGAAAAGTCAGCAGTTTTCGTACTTCTCTGATTCGTGTCCACATTGCCCCAAAAGGACGCGGAAAAACCTTTGTAGGACGCAGTGAGGGACGGCTGGATGACGAGACCGCTCTTTCCTATCTCGTAGCCCCGGAAGATATACCGATTATATACACCCACAGCACCCGAGCCTGCTACCTTCGGTTCCTCATCCTTCTTTGGCTCCTCACCGAAAACAGAACAAAGCGGAAAACACAAAAAAACAACCAACAACAAGAGAACCCTTTTACACCCATTCATGATATACCTCCTGAGATTTCGTTCCCATGCATGTGCATGCGATCGTTGCTCCTTTAAGAAAAAGACACAGGCGCCTCCAAACCCACGTTGGTCGAAGACGCCTGTGTCTTGTACCTTAGCCTTGCTCGTACTAAAGCAATGGGTGTGCCAGAACCAACCGGCAGCCTTGGCCCGGCCATACCTAACTGACTTTAACGAATGATATTCAGATGTTCAGCTATTACTCCTATCGAGCCCACCCCTTATCCGGTCCGATTGAGCATATCCCGGCAAAGGATTATATCCTACAGAAAAGTAGGTCCTCCGGCTGCTGTCTTACATAATTGTATAATTGCACGGCGCCATCGAACGCGACCTCTGACCCCACCGCGGCTATCAGCACAGCCTATTTCGGTTGTGTGAGCATCCGGTCCAAACCGGGCCTTCTGCGGACAGGGAAAATACCACACCAACGGGGATGCTGCAGCCTCCCGGCAACCGACGATCATCTCCCCTCTTTGCCGTTGACTGCATCAGACCGCTCTGTTATAGTCAACAAGCATCGCAAAAACCAGCCAGGAGAAAACTATGAACATCTTGGGTCTTCATATATTCGGCCACGACACCGGAGCGGCCCTCATATCGGAGGGGAAATTGATGGCCATTGCCGAAGAAAGGGTCGACAGGCGCAAGCATTCCGGGAATTTCCCGGCATTGTCCGTCGATTATCTTCTGAAGGCAGCGGGGCTCAGGAATATCAACGATGTTGACCTGATCGTAGGCATTACACGTTATGGCAAGGACGGCAAGGACAAGACAAGAGACAGCATACGGGAAGGATTGGGTTACTCGGGAAAGCTCCACACCATTTCACACCATGAAGCCCATGCCGCAAGCGCTTTCTTTGCATCCCCCTTCGACGAAGCCGCCGTAATGGTCGTTGATGGATTGGGAAGCAGCGCCTTCGAGATTGAAACGGAGAAACCGCTGCCATTCATGCTCCGTGGCCTCCCCATCAAAGACCTGAAGAATTTTGAAGAGGTCCAGTCTTTCTACAGGGCAACAGGAAGTGAGATAACAAGCATCAGGAAGGATTACACCGTCCCCGGCTTTATGAACGGCATCGGGCTTGCCTATATGGGCACATCGGTGTTCCTCAATTTTGGCGATTTCGGCTCCGGCAAGGTAATGGGTCTTGCCCCTTACGGTGGGCAGCCGGGACGAACTATCGATGAGCCCTTTGTGGAGATTCTCGATGGCGTGGCGTTATCAAGAAGTGAAAAGAATTTCGTCCGCCATAATGATCTGTACCGTAAACGCTTTTTTCCGGATATTCCCCCAAGGGAGCAGCAAGAGCTCCCCGACGGTCTTTATACCGAAATAGCCTATGCCGTCCAAAAGGCCACGGAAGACGCCCTGATCGAGATCGCCCGTCATCTCTACCGCGTAAGCCCCTCAAAGAACCTTTGCTATGCCGGCGGCGTGGGGCTCAACAGCGTTGCCAACAAAAAGATACTCGACAACACACCATTTGAAAAGATATTCATTCAGCCAGGCGCCTGCGATTCGGGAATCGCCCTGGGATGCGTCCTCTATGGCGCCCATTGTGTTTACCGGGAACTACCCGGCAAGTATCGCCTTCAAAACGCCTATCTTGGCCGGGCTTACAACGAGGAGGAGACCCTCTCCGATCTCCACACCATGCAGAACATCAGTTTTACGAAAGAGCGCGATATAGCACAAAAAGCCGCGCAGTTACTGGCACAGGGCAAGATACTCGGTTGGTTCGAAGGAGGGAGCGAAATAGGCCCCCGTGCCCTCGGTCACAGAAGCATCATCTGTGATCCGCGAAAACCGGAGATGAAGGATGTTCTGAACGCAAAAGTGAAACACCGGGAAGGTTTCAGACCTTTTGCACCATCGGTCCTTCTCGAGAACGTGTCCGAGTATTTCGATCTTGATTGCGAGAGCCCTTATATGCTCCTCATTGCCGAGGTGAAAAAGGATAAGCAGCATCTTGTACCTGCCATAACACACGTTGACGGTACCGCCAGGGTGCAGACAGTCACAAAGGAAGCAAACGGCAGGTATTATGATCTCATCAGGGAGTTTTATCAGATAACGAATGTGCCTGTCATCCTCAACACGTCCTATAACATAGCCGGAGAACCCATAGTGGAGACACCCCGGGATGCCCTGAGATGCTTTATGTCCACAGAGATGGACTATCTCATTATCGACGATTATCTTATCGAAGCAACAGCCCCCAAGGAGCTTGTTCGAGGTCCCGTTATCGATGAGAACAAGCTCAAGGCGGTTGATATCCGACAGAGGCAATGGCTCGGTAAACTGTTTTCCAAAAAGAGGGGGCAGGCGTAGTCCGCGGCTTTTGACTTATTCTCCGCTGCCCGCGATCCTGGACCGAAAGGTCGAATGTCTCAGCGCCCTCTTTCCAGATGATCAACGAGAACTCCCCGTTGTCTGCCCCGGCCTCTGGCTCATGGAAAAAGCTATTTACGGCATATGCCTCCCTGGGCAAAACACCCATAATCCTTGCGGCCGGGTTCCGGGTTGACATACAAAACCTCCTTGTTCTATGCTTTGTGTCTTGACTGGTGGATCAGGACAATGGAAACCAGACAGTCTGGGGTTGTTGTTCCATACCACACATAAGGAAGGAAGACAGATGGAGTTACTGACAAAGGTCTATCTCGGCAACACAGTGCAGAACTGGCTTCTCGCAGTCTGCACCCTGATAGTCGTGTTCGCTGTATTGAAAAGCATTTTGCGCCTTGTTATCGGACGGTTATCCAAGCTGAGCGCCGCAACGGATAACAACATTGACGACCTCCTGGTGCACATCCTTGCAAACACAAAGACCTTCATCGTGCTTGTCGCGTCCGTTTACGCGGCATGTTTCCTGATCACGCTGAAACCTTCCATCGCCTCCCTGTGGCAGAAGGCTACCATACTTGCGTTGATCCTGCAGGGCGGGTTCTGGGCGAGCGCCGCCATTTCTTTTGGAGTTGGTCGGAACGTTCAGAAACGCATGGATCAGGACGCGTCCAGCGCCACCACGATAACCTTTCTGGGATTTGTAGTACGCATTATTTCGTGGACTATCGCTTTCCTCTTAATTCTGGACAACCTTGGTGTTAACATCACAGGCCTCGTCGCCGGGTTGGGGATAGCCGGTATTGCCGTGGCTCTGGCGGTTCAGAACGTACTCGGTGACCTTCTGGCTTCTTTGTCGATTATTTTGGACAAGCCCTTTGTCATCGGCGATTTTATTGTGGTGGATTCTTTTTCGGGTACCATCGAGCATATTGGCCTGAAGACCACGCGAGTCCGCAGTCTCAGCGGAGAGCAATTGATATTTTCCAACAATGACCTCTTGAAAAGTCGTGTCCGCAACTACAAGCGCATGGAAGAAAGACGCATTGCCTTTAGCTTTCGGGTCGTGTATCAAACCTCTCTGGAAAAGTTGAAGACCATCAAGGAGATCGTTACCGATATAATCAAGGGACAGGAGCAGGCCCGGTTCGATCGAGTGCATTTCAAGGAATACGGGGATTCATCGCTGAACTTTGAGGTTGTCTATTTTGTGACCAACTCCGACTATGGCGTTTATATGGATGTTCAGGAAACGATCAACCAGGAGATATTTCGACGCTTTGAGGAAGAAGGCATCGAGTTTGCCTACCCGACTCAAACGCTTTACATCCAACGTGAAGCAAAGTAGCATCAAAAGACTTTCCCGGGTCTTGAGGAAGTCCGCGGTCGCCTGCAAGAGGAGCCTCGTGATCTCTTCTGCTCTCAGCTGGAAATTCCCATGAGAGAGAGGGTCACCCCCATCATGGAATCCCAATCCATTCAAGCGTATAACCTGATCATGGGCAACGTATCCGCTGTACAGGAACTCCCGAATGACCGGGGAACGGCTGGCATCACGGCCTATCATATCGTTGACACCTCCGGTGAGACGGCTTAACATCATTATATCGCACATGCGACATGAGGAGGTTTCAATGACTGTCAGAGAAAGCGCAACGGTGAGGATACTTGGTTTTGCGGGAAGTTTGAGGAAAGGGTCTTATAACAGGATGCTTCTCAAGGCCGCCGCAGAGGTTGCTCCCCAGGATGTGGAACTGGAGATATTCGACATCGAGGGGATCCCTCCTTTCAATCAGGATCTGGAGAACGAACCTCATGAGAAGGTCAGGGAGTTCAAGGAGAGGGTCAAGGCCGCTGACGCTATCCTCATGGCTACGCCGGAATACAATTACTCTGTCCCTGGCGTCCTGAAGAACGCCCTCGACGCGGCGTCGAGACCTTACGGCACGAACCCCTTCGAGGGAAAACCCGTTGCCATCATGGGCGCCTCCATCGGCATGCTCGGCACTGCCAGAGCGCAGTACCACCTGCGGCAGACATTGGTATTCTTCAACTGCTTTGTCCTGAACAGGCCGGAGATCATGGTGCCCTTCAGCGAACAAAAGTTCGACACCTCGGGCAACCTGACGGACGACCGGACAAGGCAATTGATACAAGACCTTCTGGCCGAACTGGCAAAGTGGGCGCGAAAGCTGAATCAGGCGCGTTAGGAACATACCTCGCGCCCGTCCGCTTCTTTACGATTTCAGAGGCTTCCTTCCTTCCACGAGGCAGTCCATCCTGTCGCCGGCGCGCAGGAGGGTGATACCCTCGAAGCCCGCTTCTGTCAGACCCTCTTTTACCTCATTGAAGGTATACGTGCCGCCGCCGCGGGTATTGACAAGCATGTTGATGGCAAAAAGCGTTCCTGCGGACGGGGCGGTACGGGTCTCGTCCATGATATGGTCGCGGACCAGTATGGCACCGCCTGGGACGAGGGCATTGAAGGCCTTGTGGTAGAGATCGATATTCTGGCGGAGATCGTTCTGATGGATTATGGCCGATAGGAGAACGAGGTCGTGACCCCCGGGAAGGTCGTCCTTATAGAAGTCTCCCGGAAACAGGTCCACCCTCCCCGAAAGACCTTCCGACGCTATTTTCGCACGAGCCATGGGGATGACCGCCTCGAGGTCGAAGATCGTTGACCTGAGGTGCAGGTTCTTCCGCAAAAAGGCCGCCGTGTAGGTTCCCGATGCCCCTCCCACGTCAAGAAGCCTCTTGTAACGGTCAAGGTCAAAGGAATCAGCTATCTCAAGCGACAGGTCCCTGCCTATGACATCCATGGCTCCGATAAAGGCCGCGAGGGTCTCAGGATCCATTCGGGCTGCGTGTTTGCGCTTCCCCTTCAGCCCTTTTCTGACGATCCCTGAAAGATCACCCCATGTGTCCCAGAGCCTGTTCATATGGAGAACCATGGGGCGGACCGACTGGGGATGACGGGACGACAGGAGCGATCCGTCTTCCGTGAGAGAGTACGATCCGTCCTCTTTTGCGAGAAGACCAAGGGCGGCCAGCGCGTCGAGGATACGCAAAAGGGCCCGGGCATTGAACCCTCCCTTCCTCGCCAGCGCGGCGGGCGTTTCGGGCGTCCCGTCAAGAAGCGTGAATATATCGAGCTCCGCCGCCGAAAGGACCACCCTGCTCTTCGTGAAGGCCGATGCGTCAGACATCAGGGAACCGTATGGTGCATGTTTGATCATGTCAATCTCCTTGGGATTTCCGGCCATGTTCAGTGAGTTGCGACATGGGTCACGAATACTGCATTATAGCACATCGACGGTTGGCCGCAAAAGACGGCCGCTCCGGGAAAGATACGTCAGCTTTGGCCCCTGTATATGGCCTTGAACTCTTCCACAAGGAGTACGTTGAGAAGGTCCTTTATATTCTCGGGAGGCTTCCCGAACCATGAAAACGTGCCGTCGACGGCAAGTATGCCGAAGGTCTTCTTCTTCACGGGATCGTAGAGCACGATGATCTGGCTTAAATCGCACATGTGG
Organism: Syntrophorhabdaceae bacterium; assembly: GCA_028698615.1. Taxonomy (NCBI): domain Bacteria; kingdom Pseudomonadati; phylum Thermodesulfobacteriota; class Syntrophorhabdia; order Syntrophorhabdales; family Syntrophorhabdaceae; species Syntrophorhabdaceae bacterium. Next base: position 67,699 of record JAQVWF010000010.1, on the reverse strand, counting down.
GGCTTACAGCACACGATAAGGACGAAACGCTCCCTGAACGCCCGTATCATCCGGTTCTTGCCCGTGGCGGTGCCCGAGAGGGACCTGACCCAGTCCTCGAACTTCCCTCCCTGGGTCATCGCCAAATAGGCGGTCTGAAAATCGTCCACCTTGACCGTCTCCCAGGGATAGACCTCATATTTTTTGTACTCTTCCGGAAAGGAGACATATTCGATCACGATCCTGGACCTTCCGCTCTTCTGCTTTCCGGCCGGGTGCTTTTTAAGCGACTGGGCATGGATATCAATGGAGCCGAAGAGCAAAAGGACCATCGTTGCCGCAATTGAGATCATGATCTTTTTCATCGCCTCTCCCTGCCGGCTATATATCCAGGAGATGGCCCCTTGCTGCGAGCCACTCTTTGCGCCGCTTGTAGTCGGGCATCACCTTCTCGATATATTCCCAGAATCTTTTCGAATGGTTCTTGACCCTGATGTGGGCAAGCTCATGGACCACGATATAGTCGATAACATCATAGGGAGCCATGACGAGGCGATAACTGAAGGAGAGCCTGTCGTCGGAGGAACAGGAACCATAGCGGGTCCTGGCGCTTGTTATCCGTATCCCCTTCCATGACAGGTCAAGGCGTCTGCCGTAAAAATCGACGCGTTCAGCGAAGATATCCCGCGCCCGCGCCCTGTACCAGGCGCGGAACATCTCACGGCCATCAGCGTTGTGGTCGCTGCACAACCGGAATACCCCCCGGTACAGGCTGAGCTTTGCCGACCTTCCATCAATGACCTCCAGAGGATACTCTTCGCCAAGATAGAAAAACCTCTCCCCCGTCACATAACGCCTGGATCCGCCCGTCTTGCCGACGAGTTTCCGATATTCCTCGAGTCTTTTCGTTATCCAGAGAATCTTCGACCTGAAGAAGCAGTCTATCTCCTCATTCGGCGTCTTTTCGGGAACAAGGATGATAACCGCCCCATTGCGTTCCAGCTTCAGGGTCATCGTTCGCTTGCGGTTCTTGCTGCGGACTATCTGGTAGCTGAGCAGATCCGTGTCATTGAAGAGAGAAGCCTGTCCTTCCACGTTCCCTCTCTGGTTTGTGGCTTTCCCGGACCAGTCTCCGGGCCTTCAGATCTCCAGTTCCTCTCCAAGATGGGGCACGTATGTCGTGAGTCCCAGTTTCTCCCTCACGGTCTTCTCGAACTCAAGGGAAACGGATTCCTCACCGTGAACGATATAGACCCGGGGATTGTTCGTAAAAGCACCGAGCCACTCAAGGAGCTCTCCCTGGTCGGCATGGGCCGAAAACCCGCCGATCGTATATACCTTTGCCCGTATGGCCATTTCCTCGCCAAGGATATAGGCCTTTTTCGCCCCGTCGACGATGTACCGGCCAAGGGTCCCAGGCACCTGGAAACCGGTGAAAATGATGCTGCACTCCTGTCTCCAGATATTATGCTTGAAATGATGGCGGATCCTGCCGCCCTCGCACATCCCGCTGCCTGCAATGATGACGGCCCCTGACTTGATCCGGTTGATCTTCTGGGATTCCTCGACGAGGGTCGTGAAGTGGATCCGCATACCGTCGGCGCTTCTGAACCTGAAAGTATTCAGAGCCTCGGCATCGAAAAACTCGGGGTGTGCCATGTATATCTTCGTTGCCTTGTCGGCAAGCGGGCTGTCCACGTAAACGTCGAGGTCCTCAAGCCTCTTTTCCTTCACCAGCCTGTTCAGGATATAGAGGACATCCTGCGTCCTGCCTATGGCAAATGAAGGCACCAAAACGTTCCCGCCGCGTCTGAAGGTCTCTTTTATGGCCTTCTCCAACTCATCGATGCTCGCCTCCAGGTCCTTATGGAAACGGTTCCCGTAGGTGGATTCGACAACAACGTAATCCGCCTCGGTGACGTGCTGGGGGTCCCTTATAATGGGGTTCCCATTCTTGCCGATATCCCCGGAGAAAACGATCTTTTTGTCCCTTGCGCCGTCGCGGAACCACAGCTCAAGCGTCGCCGACCCCATTATGTGCCCTGCATCGATGAACCTGAATCTGAGCCCTTCCGAAAGCTCCTTCACTGAGTCGTAGCCGTTCTTGTCAAAATAAGGGAGGCAGTGCTTGACGTTCTCGGAGTTGTAAAGGGGCTCAAAAACCTCGTTCCTGCCTGCTCTCAGCGCCTTCTTCGTATGCCATTCTGCGTCCTTTTCCTGAATGTGCGCCGAATCCAGGAGGATGATCTCGGCCAGTTCCGCCGTGGCGGAGGTGGTCAGGATCTTGCCCGAAAAACCATCGGCCACCAGCTTCGGTATCAACCCCGAATGATCGAGGTGCGCATGGGTAAGAAGCAGCGACTCGATCTGTTCAGGCTGAAACTTGAAGGGCTCCCGGTTAAGCGCATCGGAATTCCTGCCCTGATTCAGCCCACAGTCCACAAGCACCTGGGTGCCATCCGTTAACAGATGGAAACACGACCCCGTAACCTTTCTGGCAGCACCCAGAAATCTGATCTTCATTTGCCCACCCCGCAGAAAATAATATGGAACCGCACTGGATCTAAGCTTAAAACCATTTGATTATACCTGCAACGGACCGTTATTACAACCCAAGAAAACCTGAAAAGAACTGCTGGAACCGTTAGCTCCGCTAGAACCAGAAAGAATGGTCAGAGCCGCTCCAACGGTTCCAATGAATCTTGCCTTTCCCGCTGGTTTCGGTCTACACTTAACAAGCGTTCTTTTTTGAAGGGGAACAGCTGGACAGGCAGGATCAACATGCCGGGGCGACCCTGGTCCTGCCGTTGGCTTGGGATAAGCCAATTAGCGAGACCTTCGGCGTGTGATGTGCCGCATGCTGAGGAGTCTCGTTCTTTTGTTCGAGGGGTTTGAATGGGCGTATATCTGGCGTCAGTCATCTTTGTCGTTCTTGCCGAAATGGGGGACAAGACCCAACTTCTGGCAATGGCCTTCGCTTCGCGCTATCGCTGGCAGACGGTACTGTGGGCAATATTTGCCGCGACCCTCGTCAACCACTTTCTCGCAGTCGTCGCCGGAAGCTACCTCACGAGGTTCATCCCTATGCAGTACGTCCAGATAGGGGCCTCCGCCTCATTCATACTGTTCGGCCTCTGGACCATACGGGGGGACTCGCTGGAGGGAGAGGACAGGCGGTTCAACTTCAGCCCCTTCTGGACGGTGGCCGTCGCCTTCTTCCTCGCCGAGATGGGGGACAAGACCCAACTCGCCACCGTGGCGCTGGCAACGAAGTACAATAATGATATCATCGTGGTCTGGCTGGGAACAACCACGGCGATGATGATCGCGGATGCCATTGGCATCATCATCGGGATCGTGCTGGGCAAGAAGATCCCCGAGCGTTTCGTCAAATGGTTCGCCGCTATCACCTTCATGCTCTTCGGAGTCATCGGCCTTTATGAGCACCTGCCGAAGAACCTGCTCACAGCACCCGCTGTGGCGGCGGGGCTGACGCTCATTGTCCTCCTCACTGTTCTCATCGCCCGAATGAACAACGGTAAAGCAGGAAAGTCCGACGGGGAACAGGAATGACGCCCAATTTCTCACTTTGACATCACGAAAAGCTGTATGATATCCTTCACTGCAAGCACTTCTCTTCCAAGGGGTACAACAGGAATGAATACCGGTTCAAAGACGATGGCCACCACGGAACAGGACTGCCACTGACCCCTCCATGGACGATGACAGGACAATAGAACCTGCTCCCCAGATAGTCATCGTCCGTTCATCGGCAGGCTCAGGAAAAACATATCGCCTGGCCGAGCATTATCTGAAGGTCCTTCTTGCCGGCGCCCTGGCGGATGCAACCCTCCAGACGCGCATGGCGAATATCGTCGCCATCACCTTTACCAACAAGGCGGCGCAGGAGATGCGCGCCCGCATCCTGGACTGGATGAAGCGCATTATCCTCGACCTGCCATTCGATAATTCTCCCGTCAAGCCCCTTGATGCCATTATGATGGGGATAACGACAGTTCTGTCCGATCCGGCCATCCTTTCACAGGCAGGAGTCGGCGGCCTTGCCGGGGACAACGCCTCACATGACGACGGGCGCGTGCAAAAAATGCGGGATTATCTCAGGACAGCCATGGACAAGCGCTTCGGGGAACTGCTCAGGGATTTCGGCCATTTCAACGTTGGCACCATCGACAGCTTCGTGAATCTCACATTGAAGGCGTCGGCAATGCAGCTCAACCTGCCGCCGGACTTCGAGGTGTCCACGGAGACGAATACACTCATCGACCTCGCCTTGCGTGAATGCCTGCAGAAGACCGGAGAGGACAGACAGGCGCAGGTCATCTTCGACGCCTTTTTGGACAGCTACATAGAGCTTGAGGGGGACCATGCAAGCTGGGTTCCAAGGGAACTGCTGAAAACGGCCATTTCGTCCCTGTGGGCCGAAGAAGCGAAAGAGAACAGGGAATTCATCATGCCCCGGGACGGAGAGTATGTGAATACCGCCGCGGTCCGCAAGAGCATGGCCGATAGCGCATTGCGCCTTCTTGAAGCTCTTGCCGGGGACACCGGCGTAAAGCTGCTTGCCAACGCGCTCAAGGCCATCGAGAAATGCGCCGCCCCCCTGGGAAACCCCCTGTCGCCAAGTGTTTATTTCCAGCGTTCCCTGGAGGAATGCCTTAAGAAGGGGAGCGGTCAGCCATCCCCCGCCCACAGACAGCTCTGGAACACGGTTACCCAAATGCGCAGGACCTACGCCGAGGCCCTGGCGGTATCGAAGTTCATCCCCTACCTGCAGGTGTATTCCTTCTTCAAGGAGGTATTTCAGAGAGAGGTCACATACTACAGGCGCGTCATTCCCATAGAACAGCTCAACCGTCTTCTGCAGGATATCGTCAGCCGCAGGGACTTCGTCCCCGAGATCTATTACACGCTTTCCGAGCGCTACATTCATTTCCTTCTCGATGAATTTCAGGATACGAGCCTCCTGCAATGGAAGAATATCGAGGTCCTTGCAGAGGAGGCCCTGAGCCGCGGCGGGAGTCTTTTCCTCGTGGGCGACAGAAAGCAGGCGATATACCGCTGGCGCGGCGGACGGCCGGAGCTTGTCGACGAGATAGCCGACCGGTACAAGGACCAGTACCCCGCAGGGAATCTCGATCTCAACACAAACTACCGCAGCGGCGAGCATATCGTTGCATTCAACAATGAGGTTTTTGATAAAAGCCGCCTTGCGCTCCTTGCGGGATCGATCCTCCGCGGGCATCAGCCGGAGTCCGTCGAGAAGCTGGTAGAGCCTTATGGAACATCGCGGCAGCTTTTCCTGGAGTCCAGGAGAGACGCAGGTCTGGTGGCAATCGAACAGCTCACCGTCGAAGGCGATGATGACGACAGGCGGGACACCTTCACGAGCGATGAAGTGGAGGAGATCGTCGAAGCAAGGCTGCGAAGCCTCGTTGAAGAGATCATGGCGCGGGGAGTCTTTCGCGAGAGGGACCTTGCCGTTCTCGTGAGGACCAGAGCAGAGGCGAAGGCCGTGGTCCGGGTCCTTTTGTCCATGGGGCTCAGCGTTGAATCGGAATACACGGTGAGCATCAGGAATAATCCCCTCATCCGGGAAGTCCTCTGCTTTCTTGCGTTCCTGGATAAACCCGACGACGATCTTTCCTTCGCGTCATTCATTACGGGAAGGATATTCGCCTCCAAGAACGGCATCGAAGCGGCCCAAATGGCTGCATGGCTTTCAGGGAAGTATCTTTCGGAGAGGCGTGAATTTCTGCACCTTGAATTCAGATCCGATTTCGCCGCCATCTTCGAAAACGAATTCGCGGGGTTCATTGACCGGGTGGGCTACCTTCCCCTCTATGACCTCGTCATCAACTTCTTTAAGCGCTGGGAGATACTTGCCCGTTTCCCCGAGGATGTGCCTTATCTCCTGCATTTTCTGGAACTGGTGAAGGAAAGAGAGGGATCTGACAATAATACCATCGCGGGGTTCATTGATCTTGCGGATCAAGCCGCACAGGGCGCTTCGTACGGCCCGGGCGATGACGACAAGGCCTTTCTCCTTCCCACACCGGATTCTCTCAATGCCGTCAGGGTACTCACGATCCACAAGGCAAAAGGGCTCCAGTTTCCCGTTGTCATTCTTCCTTTCGTGACCCTGACGGCATTCGCTTCATCAGCCGGTCGGGACAAACAGCGATGTTTCCAGTCTGACGGTGATGGTTTGAGGCTCTTTTACCTGAAAAAGGATTACGTCGAGGTATCGCCCGAACTCGCCGCCCTCTACCAGAAAAAGGAGTGCGATTACCTCGCCGATGAGCTCAACAACCTTTATGTGGCCTTTACGCGTGCCGAGAAGGAATTGTATATCTTTCTCACCGACAGGAAGAAACAAAAAAACCATCTCATCGACCATCTCTTCGGGATGGAAGAGCTCAAGCCCTTCGCGGGCGATGGAGGGATCGTTATGGGCCAGCCAAAGACCGCCGGGGAGCGAGGCGAGGACGGGACGGAAGACAGGGACCAGCCTGCGGTCTTCGGCGATTTCAAGGGTGAGTCGGCATGGGCCATAAAGCTGAAAACCGGCATCTCCGATCCGGGAAGGCTCAGCCGGCATGCGGTCAGGGCACGCAGAAAAGGTGACGCCATGCACCGGGCGCTTTCCCTTATCGGGTCCCTGCCTGTCGACGACAGGCTCATCACTTCACTCGCCCGGGCGGCTGCAATGCGCGAAGGTATAGCGGATGCGGCCCGCGAGATCGAACAGACACTGAAGGGTTTCTTCGGCAATCCCGGTTTTCGGCGCTTCTTTGAGACAGACCCGGGTCTCGTCTGCTATAACGAGAAAGAGATAGTGGACGGCGGCGGCAATACCTTCAAGATGGATCGGGTCATCGTAGGGCCGGACACGGTCGAGGTCGTTGATTATAAGACCGGGGAGATCCGCTCCGATTCCCACGCCGAACAGGTAAGACACTACGGAAAGCTCCTTTCCGAGATCTACCCCGAACGCGTGGTAAGGCAATTCCTTCTCTATGTGGATGAAGGGGAGGTCATCGAAATATGAGCGTTCTTCGTGCCCTTCCCTTCGCGTCCGACCTCATCGATGAGATCGCGGGCATCATCGAAACAAAGGATGGCGAGAATACCGTCATTGTGTTTCCGGGAAAGCGCCCATCGCTTTATCTCAAGGCCCGGCTCGCGGCCGCTGCGGGGGGAAAGGCCTTCTTCCCGCCCCTGTCTTTCTCCCTCGATGAGTTCATCGATCACATAGCCCGCAAGCGGAATCCGGCATTCACGGACATCGATCACGCGGATGCCGTCTGGATCCTCTTCGGTCTGATACGGTCCCTGAAGGTCTTCGATCATCATCCTTTCGGCAAGGAGGGATTCGGGGATTTTTTCCATTGGGGAAGACACCTTCTCAATTTCATCGACAGGCTCGATATGGAAGGCATCGACAACGGTGCCCTCGTCAACGTGGAAAGGAACGCATCCATCGGCTACGACGTACCGCAAAGTGTCAACGAACTCCTGTCCAATATCTCGCTGATCAGGACCGAATTTCACCGGGTCCTCAACGAGGATCGCTGGTTCACAAGGGGCACGAAGCACATCGCGGCTGTTGAGGAAACAGGCCGCCATGTTCCCGATGACCTTCGCAGGGTGATCTTTGCCGGGCTTTTCGGCCTCACCGGGGGAGAGCGAAAGGTGATCAGGTCATTCTGGGACACGGGCCTTGCAACGGTCCTCCTCTGCGGTGATCCGGAAGAGTGGCCCCTGCTCAAAGACCTTGTTGCATACCTCAAGGCAACGGTGGAGTACAGGGACCCCGGCGGACATTCCCCGACGGTTCACATTCATGCAGGCCACGACACCCACGCGGAGGTCCTCGCGACATACCGCATTCTCAAGGATGACACCCGGAAGAAGACCGCTATCGTCCTGCCCGTGGCCGATTCCCTCTTCCCGCTCCTGAACTTCGTTGTCGACAGGACGGACCTGCGATGCAACGTCTCCCTTGGGTACCCCGTAGAAAGGACATCCTTCTTTACCCTCCTGCGCAGCATTCTGGGCGCGCGCCTCGAGAGAAGGTCCGACGGGCAGTACCCTTCGGCGCAATACCTGGCGGTTATCCTTCACCCCTTCATCAAGAACCTCAACAACGATTCGGGCCTGCGGGGGCTTCTTTTGCATATTGAACGCTCCCTGTCGGGCGAAACCGGAACGAGTTCTCTGGCCGGCCGGCCGCTCATCACCCTCCAGCAGATAGAGGATGCGGCTGCGGAATGGACACCGCCTTCGGGGCAGGAAGACCACGTCGGGGCGCTTCATGAGATACACCGGCTTTTTTTCAGGAATTTTGATAATATCCTCACCATCAGGGATGTTGCTGCCGCCCTGGAGGAGGCCCTCGAAACGATACTCCTCAAGACACCGGTACGTTCTTATGTCCTGTCAGGCACGATCTTCGAGAGTGTCTTCGGGGCCCTGGGCTCCCTCAGAGGTTCACTCTTCAGCTCTTCGCCGCTGTCTGGCGACCCGGTACAGAATACACGCGCTCTTTGCGATATAACCCTTCATTACCTGGGAAGCGCGGCCCTTCCCTTCGACACCCATCCCGTCGAGGAACTCGAGGTCATCGGAATGCTCGAATCGAGGAACATATCCTTTGACCGGGTCATCATCCTCGATGTCAACGAAGGCGTCCTGCCGGGACCAAGGGAGGTCAATCCCGTTGTCCCCATTGGTGTTTTCGAGACGCTGGGAATTCCATCCCCTGAATTCACAGAAGCGATATACAGGTACAATTTCTACCGCCTCGTCGGAAGCGCCGGAGAGGTCCATCTCATGTATCGCAGCGCTGAAGACAGAGCGCGAAGCAGGTACATAGAGGAAATTCTCTGGGCGGAGGAAAAAAAGCAGGGAAGGCTCAATGCCATTCCCGTGAGTCAAACGGTCCTCACTGTCAACCTGAAAAGGGAAATATCGCCCCCCGTTATCGAAAAGACGGGCGCCGTCCTTCACACACTGAAGCATGCGGGACTGTCTCCGAGCGCTCTCGACACCTATGTGCGATGTCCCCTGCTCTTCTATTTTACCCGCCTCATGCGCCTCGAGGAGCGCCGGACCTTTTCCGGAGACATAGAGACGACCGACCGCGGGAACATCGTTCACCGGATCCTCAGGGACACATTCAGCCCTTTCCTTGGCTTTGAGCTGACGAAGAAAAGCGAAAGTGATATACGGGAAAGCCTGCAAAGGGCATTGAAGATCCATTTCAAAGACATTCCCGGGTCCGGCGACTTCTATCTGTTCCAGCGTATAGCCGCATACAAGCTCGATTCCTTCCTGAAGCGCCATGTTGGAAAGATGAGCGAACCCGTGGTCATAGAATCTCTCGAGGACAGGTTCAGCGGGTCCCTGAAGATAAATGGCAGCGCCGTCACCCTCTTCGGCCGGATCGACCGTGTCGATCGCACCACGGCCGGCAAGTACACCGTCTTCGACTACAAGACAGGCACATCAAGACAGTATCCATCAAGGATCATGGAGAAAGTGGACTTCAGCCGCATCCTGTCCATCCACGACCACGTCCCGTCATTCCAGCTTCCCGTCTACATGCACATTTTTTCCGACCAGAGGAACATACCCGTTGAACGGATCGATGCCGAATTGATCCTGCTCGGCAGCAACACTGAAGAGACCTTCTTCAAGAGCAGGGACGAAGACGAGAACAAGCGCCTTCTCAGTGCCTACGCGCGGGGCATCGAAACCACGGTATCGCATATGCTCGACGCCAATGAGCCCTTCAAGGCCTTCGATACCGCCCGCTGCATGGACTGTGCGGCAAGGGATCTGTGTCATGTTTAAAGAGTAGCCTTTCAGGTCCCAGGTTCTGGGTTTCAAGTCCATTGTTCTATGTTCAAACCATCGGGATATAACTCGCATGGGGTCAATCCCTTTGAAGAGCCCTCGCTAATATGATATAAGAAAGCCATGTTTGTTGATTCCCACTGTCATCTTGAAATGGAAGACTTCCACAAGGATCTGGAACAGGTTGTGAAGGATTGTGTTGATGAAGGGCTTGAATATATCCTCACCGTGGGGACGGAAGAATCCTATTTCGGCAGGGTAAGGGAGCTTATCGACCGGTATCCCTTCATCTACGGGGCCATCGGCATTCATCCTCATAACGCGAAGGATTTCGATGACAGGGTCGAGGGTGTCATCCGGCAGGCGGCACGGCATCCGAAGATCGTCGGGTATGGGGAGGTCGGTCTCGACCTCTTCAAGAATCACTCTCCCCGGGAGGTCCAGAAAAGGGTCTTTGTGAGGCAGCTCGCGCTGGCGCAGGAACTGGGCCTGCCCATCATAGTCCATTCCCGGGAGGCGAAAAAGGAGACTCTTGACATCCTTAAAAGCGAGTATCCCGGCGGATACGGTGTGATCCACTGTTATTCATATGATCTTGCAGCGGCGAAGGAGTTCCTCGACATGGGATTTTTCATCTCCATTCCCGGAACCGTCACATACAAAACGGCCGGAGGCCTCAGGGACGTGGTGCGGTTCATCCCGGCTGATCGGCTCCTGGCTGAGACTGACGCGCCTTTCCTGACCCCCGTGCCCCATCGCGGGAAACGAAACGTCCCCGCCTACGTGAAAATAACCATCGAGGCCATCGCAAGGGAGCGCCGCATGGAGGCCGGGGAACTGGCCGCGCTCATGCGCGATAACTTCGTCACCTTATTCCTCAAGGACCCACAAAAGGACAGATCATGAAACCAGCCATTATCATTATCGACATGCTCGAAGGAAACTACAGCAAGCCCCTCCAGGGTATCAAGGAGGAAGAGAAGATCGTTCCCGTCGTGAGGGACTTCCTCAAAACAGCCCGCACGCTTGGCATCCCCGTGATCTTTGCCTGCGACAGTTTCATGGAGAATGATTTCATTTTCAAGGGCCGCATGAAACCCCACGCCATCCGGGGAACACAGGGGACAAAACCCCTTTCCGAACTGGAGCCCGAAGCGTCCGACATCATCCTCGACAAGCGCCGCTTCAGCGCTTTTTTCAAGACCGATCTGGACCAGACGCTGAGGACACTCGGCGTCGACACGGTGGCAGTAGGCGGGATCAATACGCATTTCTGCGTCCTCGCAACCGCTTTCGATGCCGTATGCAACGACTTTGCCACCATTATCCTCGAAGACATGAGCGCCGCCTTCAAGAGAGAGATCCACGAAAACTTCCTTGACGCCTTCCGCAAATCCGCCATCTATCCCATCTTCCGCATCATGACATCGGGCAATCTCATTGAGGAGTACAAACGAGAAACAAGATGAGAAGGAAGAAACAGGACATCTATATCGAAGGGAAACCTCGCGGCCACGCAAGGCCCGTCCGGACTCCCTATATCATCGCACTCGCTGTCATTGCCGTCGCGGCGGCGGGGTTCTTTGCATTCAAATATGTAAAGGTGCCCCACCCCCCCAAAACTGTCATCGTCGAGGAAACAGGCAAACTGAAGATCTACGTCCCATCCCTGCCGGGAAAACTGGAGCTGAAAAGCCTCCCCATCAAAACCACCCTGACGGACAAGGAAACAGCCGACGAGATCATACTGGGGCTGAAGAACGGCAAGGTGCTTCCCGATACCCTCTCCCTTACCGAGTTTGCATCCGATACAGACGGGACCCTGATACTCAATTTCACGCCCGACATAGCCCTCCTGAAGCTCGATCCCTTGATGGAGATACAGACGGTCTATGCCATAGTCAATTCCTTTCTGGCAAACTTCACAAAGGCGAAGAACGTGCAGCTCCTGGCCGGAGGCCAGGCCCTCTCCACCATCAGCGGCACCGTTTATACCTATAAACCCATGGAATTCAACTCTCACATCCTGGAGGATTAAATGATCGACCCAAGAATGATCCGCGACAATATTGAGGCCGTGAAGACCGCCCTCGCAAGAAGACAGGCTTCTTTCGACGCCGGTAAACTGGTCGAATTGGACGAAAAGCGCCGCAGGCTCATCCAGGAATCGGAGAAATTGAAGAATGAAAAGAACACTCTTTCCAACGAGATCGCAAAGCTGAGGAAAGCCGGCGGCGAGGCCTCGGACAAGATAGAATACCAGCGCTCGCTGGGCGGAAGGATCGAAGAGACGGGACAGGACCTCAAGGCGGTCGAAGAGGAATGGGAACAGCTCCTTCTTATTATCCCCAATATTCCCGATGCTTCCGTTCCCGTCGGGACGAACGACGAGGATAACGAGGTCGTCAAAACCTGGGGTGACAAGCCTTCCTTTGATTTTGAGCCGAAGGCCCATTGGGACCTCGGCGAGGGCCTTGACATCCTCGACTTCAAACGGGCCGCCAAGATCACCGGGTCCCGCTTCACTCTCTACAAGGCGCAGGGGGCGCTCCTTGAGAGGGCCCTCATCAACTTCATGCTCGACCTGCACATACGGGAGCACGGATACACCGAGGTGCTGCCTCCTTTCATGGTCAACCGCACTTCGATGACCGGCACCGGTCAGCTCCCTAAATTCGAGGAAGAACTCTTTCATCTTGAGGGTGTCGACTACTTCCTGATCCCCACCGCCGAGGTGCCCGTCACCAATATCCATGCCGACGAGATCCTCAAGGAGGATGAACTCCCCATCAAGTACGTGTCCTATACCCCTTGTTTCCGCAAAGAGGCTGGGGCGCACGGGAAGGACACCCGGGGCCTGACGCGGCAGCATCAGTTCAACAAGGTGGAACTCGTCAAGTTCGCCCGGCCTGATAATTCCTTTGATGAACTCGAGGGTCTCCTTCTCGATGCCGAGGACGTCCTCAGGAAACTCCATATCCACTACCGCGTGAGTGCCCTTTGTACGGGAGACCTGGGCTTCTCCTCCGCCAAGACCTATGATATCGAGGTCTGGCTTCCCGGGCAAAACATCTACCGGGAGATATCATCATGCAGCTGCTTCACCGATTTCCAGGCCCGCAGGGCAAAGATCCGCTTCCGCAGGCAGGGAGGAAAAACGGAACTCGTCCACACCCTGAACGGCTCCGGCCTCGCCATAGGCAGAACGGTCATGGCGGTAATGGAAAACTACCAGAACGCAGACGGCACAATAACCATCCCCGAAGCGCTCAGACCTTATATGCACGGGAAAGAAAAAATAGGATAAAAACGATCTTCTTGACCTGAGGCCGTCTTTACCCCCTGAGGAGTTCGTCTATCTTTTTCGTTATGGCAGGGTCTTCCTCGATCTCTTTGATCTCGCTGAGGATGTCGTGGGAGTTCTCGCCGAAGAGGGATTCGAAGAACTCTATTGCCCGAACCTTCAGACCTGTGTCCCCTATCTCCTTCAAGGCATTCATGATAGCTATTATGGCTCTCTTCTTGCCGGTAAGCCCGATGCCCTGGATGACGAGGTCCTTGATCTCGAGGACCTTCTCTTCTTTCAGGTGCAGGAGGAGGGGGTTGATCATGTCTTTGTCGCGTATCTCCACGAGAAGGCTTATTGCGCTTCTTCTCTTCTCCTCGCTCTTGCTGTAAAGGAACTTGAGGATGGGCTGAATGTCGATGCCCCGCTCATACCTGTTCGCCGTCTCCAAAAGGGCTCTCCAGTCTCTCTTGCGGGCGACGAGGCTTGCCAGGGTTATCCCCATCTCCTCCTTTGACATCACGAAACGGTTCTGCCATTTTTCTGCAAGGTCGAGGGTCTCTTCATCGAGAAATGTCTCGTTGACGATGAAATTGCCCAGGATGTTGCGAAGCATCTTCTTCTCCTCGAATTCCACCAGGTCGAAGATGCGCCAGAGGGGTTCCCTGAGAACCCTGTTCGCGAGCACAAAACGGGAGCTTCCCCGGTGCTCTATCTCGCGGAGAATCCCGCGGTCCCTCAGGGAACAGACAATAAAGGCTATCCGCTCATGGGGAACAGCCGTCTCATTATGTATATCGTCAATGCCGTATTGTTTCACGATCGGTCCCGAGAGGTCGACAAAAACAGACAGGATGAGGGCCAGTTCGCCATCGTCCTCGATCCCTTTAAGGGAATCGCTCACGACGCCGTCGATCTCCTCGGCTGCACCCCTCGCGAACTCCTCGCTCAGCGCCAGGACGTCCCCATTGCCTGCCGCCTTCCGGGGACTGGCAGGCGTGAATCCATGAAGTCTCTTCTCGAATGCCTTCAACTCGTACAGAGAGGATATGTGCATGCCCTGAAATACCCTGTACCAGTCGAAGAAGGTCTCCTTCTCACCGCAGAGTATAAAATAGGCGCCCGGCTCCGTAAGCATGAATTCGACAAAACGCACAAGTTTTTCCCGTTCTCCCTGGTCCATCAGGACGATCTTCTCCAGACCGTCGATGACAAAGAAGCATGGCCCCGAATTGAGGAGCGTCTTGCACAGTGAAATGATATCGAGATCGTCGACGCGGGGAATGTTGTGCCTCTTTCCTATCACATCGCGCAGCTCCTTCGTCGGACGGGACCAAAACTCGCAGTAATACACATTCTGGTATACAACCGTGAGCTGCGGCAGGACAAAGGATGTGAGCAAAGTGGTCTTGCCCGTCGAGACCCCCCCTGCCACTACAACGGAACCCTCGTTAAAAAGTCTGTCGAGGATAACGGATGCCTCATCCCAGCGTTGTATGGGTATGCCCTCAAACTCGAGGTACGGCGAGAACTTCGGTATGCTGAATACATCGCCCTCATCATGGTAAAAGTCGCTCGTGACGACCCAAACGAGGTCCCTGTACTGGAAACCGAACTTCCCGTTGACATGGTTCTTGAACCTCACGAACATGCTGTCCACATACCGCTTGACGCTCTCAAGCATGTGCGCTTCGTAAGGGAGCCTGCTGTTATAGTGAATGGAGATGATCCCTTCGCGGCTGTCGATGTCGAGCACCGCTTCACCCGGCCTCAAGGCAAGTTCATGATCGTTATAACGCTTGAGCCGATTGTGCGACAGGTCGGTAAAAAAAACATCGACAAGAAGATGGGCAAAGTTGAAAAGGTATTCGAACACCTTCATGTTCCGTATTAGGGCCTTGGAGCTGTTATCCGTTATTTCTGTCTCAAGGGGAACCTTCTTGACGAGATGGGCATAGCTGAGGGAATTGATGGCCTCCACCGCCCCTTCTGGAATATCAAGACGGCGCGCTATCTCGTAATTCATAAAAACGCCCTTTACGTCCATGTCGCGGGCGTTGAGAATCTCTCCATTGAGAGGCCAGTCGAATTCCTTCAACAGGGAGAGATCATGAAAATATATGGTGCCGAGCAGGGCGAAGATCTCGCCGGAGAACATCTCTTCGGTGCGGTCCTTCGGGTCGGGGATGAGCTTCTCTATAATGCCCTTCAAGCTCTCCACGTGCTCCCCGATTGGGACGTTTATACCCGGGAAAAGCCTCTTTTCACAATAGTCCCTGAGGTCCAGGAACCTTCGATAGAGCTTTAGCTCCCTTTCCTTTTCTCTAAGGACATCTTCCAGCTTCGCCTTCACCAGAGTGTTCCTCGCCGGAAACCTTCGCAAGCCTTTTGCACTATATCGATCTTAGATAGACAGGTGACGGTCAACCGACAGTTAACGATATCTCTGCCGCCATGCATATACGATGGGGCTCGCCACGAAGACGGAAGAGTACGTCCCTACGATAACACCCAGGAAAAGGGCGAACGCAAAATCGAAGAGCACCTCACCGCCGAATGCCATGATGGCGGCAAGACAGATAAGCGTTGTGAGGCTGGTAACGACGGTTCTCGAAAGGACCTCGTTGACGCTCACATTGATGATATTGCCAAAATCGTCGCGGGATTTCATCTTTCCCGTATTTTCCCTGATGCGGTCGAACACGATAACCGTGTCCTGGAGAGAATACCCGGCTATCGTCAGCAGCGCCGTAATAATAAGGAGATTGAACTCCTTGTTGAGAAGATAGAAGACGCCCGCTACGACCAGAACATCATGAAAAGTGGCTATCGTGGCCGCTATGCCGGAGAGGAAGGTAAACCTCCATGCGATGTAGATGATAATGCCGAGAAGGGCGAGAACAATGGCGATTATGGCGTATTTTTTAAGCGATTGTCCCACACCGGGGCCAACCATGTTGCTTGACAGCACCTCGAGTTTCGCTCCCTTGAACTGTGTCGAAAGGATGGAGGTTATCTTCGCCGCAACAGATTCCTTGTCCGTGTCCGAGAGCTTGGTCTTGATGAAGAAGTCCCGCGTCCCGCTGACCTCCTGGATCTGCACATCGCCTATCCCCCCGCCCGTCAGGGCAGACCTGAGTTCGCCGATACTCATCTTCTCGGCAAACCTGACCTGGACATTCGTGCCACCTGTGAAGTCGATGCTCAGATTGGCCTTGCCAAGGGAGATCATGATAAAGGCGAAGATCCCTATGGCAACAAGAATTCCCGAAATGATAAATGCCTTTTTCCTCAATGCGATGAAATCTATTTTCGTATCTTTAATGAGCTCCATCATGGGCGCCGCCTCATATACTCAGTGTTCTGGGTTTGTACTTCGTCAGTATCCAGTCAAAGATGGTCTTCGATCCGAATACCGCAGTGAAGAGATTGATGACCATACCGAAGATAAGGGTTATCGCAAAGCCTTTGATCGGTCCTGTTCCGAATATGAACAGGACAGCTGCCGTAATAAGCGTGGTGATATGGGAGTCGAATATGGCCACCCATGCCTTGGCATAGCCGCCGTCCACCGCGGCGCGAACCGTCTTGCCCAGGCGCAGCTCCTCGCGTATCCTCTCAAAGATAAGGACGTTGGAATCGACGCCCATGCCTATGGTCAGAGCAATGCCCGCTATGCCCGGAAGGGTCATCGTGGCCTTGAAGGCGGTGAATAAGCCAAGGAGATAGATGAGATTAAGGGCGAGGGCAAAGTTGGCGATGATACCCGAATAACGGTAATAAACGATCATGAATATGACGACAAAGATCGACGCAAGCAACGTGGCCATAAAACCCTTGTTGATCGAGTCCTGGCCAAGTGTTGGCCCTATGGTGATGTTCTGAACCACTTTTACCGGTGCCGGAAGGGCGCCTGCTCGAAGGACAATGGCAAGGTCCTTCGCCTCGTCCAGGGTAAAGCCGCCAGTAATGGAAGCCTTGCCGCCGGAAATCCTTTCGCGGATCTGAGGGGCCGAATAGACGGTATTGTCGAGAACTATGGCAAGCCTCCTGCCGACATTCTCCGCAGTGACCTTGTCGAAGATCCTCGCTCCCTCGGAATCGAATTCGAGGCCAACGGCTATTTCACTTCCAATATCCCTGCTGCCCATGCTGATCCTGGCATCCGTGAGAAGTTCGCCTGTCAGGAGCGCCTGCCTTTTAAGGACGATGGGAGCCGTCGTCTCCACGCCCGTTTCCCTGTTCTTCGACCTGATCTTCAGGACCTCGCTGTCGACGGAAAGGGCTCCCGGTTCACCGCCCCGGGCCGTTGCCTCTTCGTCGACGAGCTTAAATTCGAGCTGCGCCGTCCTGCCGATGAGTTCCAACGCCCTCTCGGGGTCCCTGACACCCGGGAGCTGCACCAGTATCTGGTTCTCCCCCTGCTTAACGATGACAGGCTCGGACACGCCAAACTGGTCTATCCTGTTGCGTATCGTCTCCAGCGCCTGATTGACCGCATTTTCCTTTACAGAAGCAAGCTCTTTCTCAGGAAGAAGGAATTCCATGCTCAAAAGATCGCCTTCAGGTTTGGCAATGCCTGCCTTGAGGTCCGAAAATTTATTCCCCACGACGTTGAAGAGCTTTTCCTTCTGGTCTGGACGGATGGAAACAACGATGCTGTTCCCTTTCTTCTCGATGCCGAGGAACCTCACCCCTTCGGAGATCATTGCATCCTTGAGGGCATTCATCCGCCTGTCCATGATGTTGTCCATGAGCTTCGACGTATCCAGTTCAAGGAGCAGGTGCATGCCGCCCTTGAGGTCCAGTCCGAGGTGTATCTTATCGCTGGGAAGATATTTCTTCCAAACACCCTCGAGTTCGACAACATTGGGCAGACAATAGACGATCGACAGGACAAGAAAAACGGCAATAAGAATAAATCTCAGTTTCAGTGACTTAATCACGTATTAACCTCATTAGGGTGGATTCGACAATCTACTCGCTCAAAAAGTACAACCAAATTATAACCATAACCCTTGTTTGTCAAGACAAATTTGACGAAGCGGCGAGCATGCAGGGGCAATTGCAGGTGTATTCATGCCGGCAATGATCGTGCCGGGAAGACATCCAAATATCTGGACTCGAAAAGAGCACCTGCGATATGATACACACATTGCATACATGTGCTCCGGCCCGGCGCCGGGCATGCGGGAAGCGGCCATGGACAGGGAAAACGACGAGAAAAGGATCGAGCATCTCAGGAAAGAACTGGAATACCACAATCACCGGTATTACGTGCTCGACGACCCCGCGGTGACGGACAGGGAATATGACGGCCTCCTGCGGGAGCTCGCCCGCCTCGAGACGGAGCACCCGGAATTTGCCGAGCCCAATTCACCGACGCAACGCGTGGGTTCACGGCCCCTCGACGCATTCACAACGGTTCCCCACACGGTTCCCATGCTGAGCCTCCAGAACGCCATGGACGAGGATGAGGTCAGGGATTTCCATAAGCGCGTCACGAAGCTCCTCGGGACGAGCGACGTCGAATATGCTATGGAGGTGAAGATAGACGGGCTTGCCGTCGAGCTCGTCTATGTCAACGGCGTCTTCACGCTGGGTTCCACACGGGGGGACGGCTACGTGGGCGAGGATGTGACGCAGAATTTGAGGACGATACGGGCTATACCCCTTCGCCTTCGCGCCGATGGCAACACACTATTGCCGGAACGTCTCGAAGTGCGCGGAGAGGTTTACATGGGGAAAAAGGAATTCCTTGCCCTGAACGGAGAGCGGGAACTGACAGGGGAACCGCTCTTCGCGAACCCCCGAAACGCGGCGGCGGGCTCCATCCGCCAGTTGGACCCCAAGGTCACGGCGACGAGGAAGCTCAGCATCTTCTGCTATGCCGCCGGCCAGATCACGGGCGAGGTCTTCACCACCCACATGAACTTCCTGGAGCAGTTGGGGAAATGGGGATTCAGGGTCAACGACAAGACCCGGCTGTGCCACACCATCGAAGAGGTTGTGGATCAGTACAACCGCATCAGATCCATCAGGGAGGAGATCCCCTACGAGATAGACGGCACCGTCATCAAGGTGAACAGGACCGATCACCAGGCGGCCCTCGGAAACGTCTCGCGCTCGCCCCGCTGGGCGATCGCCTACAAGTTCGAGGCCGTGGAAGAGGAGACAACGGTCAAGAAAATCGATATCAGCGTCGGGCGGACGGGTGCCCTCACCCCCGTGGCCCACCTTGAGCCTGTCATTGTGGGCGGGGTGGAGGTCTCACGGGCCACTCTGCACAACGAGGACGAGATAGCACGAAAGGACGTCAGGGTGGGAGACAGGGTCATCGTCACCCGGGCGGGCGACGTAATCCCCGAGGTCGTCAGGGTCCTTGATGCCGGCAGACCCGGCCGTGCTGAGCCCTTCCCGATGCCTGAAAAATGCCCCGCCTGCGGCGAGGCCGTGGTGCGCCCCCCCGGCGAGGCCATACGGCGCTGCGTCAACATAAGCTGTCCCGCCCAGATCAAAAGGAGCATAGAGCATTTTGTCTCAAAGCGGGCCATGGACATCGACGGCCTGGGGACAAAGCTCGTGGAACAGCTCGTCGACAGGCAGATCATCCGCGACGTGGCGGACCTCTACGATTGTATAACGAAGGAAACCCTCGCCGGGCTGGAGCGGATGGCCGACAGGTCCGCCGGGAACATCATCGACGCCATCGAGGCATCAAAGCGCAGGCCCTTTGCCAGGTTCATGCATGCCCTCGGCATCCGGCAGGTGGGTGAACACGCGGCTGGCCTCCTGGCGGAGCGCTTCGATTCCATCGAAAAGCTCATGTCGGCGGACACCCAGCTGCTTCTTGCCATACCCGAGATCGGGCCCGAGGCCGCCAGCAGCATCACCGCCTTCTTCCGGGACGCGAAGAACCGTGAAACGATACGAAGGATCCTCGCCGCCGGTATGGAATTGGAATATGAACAGGGCGGCTCAAAGAAACTCGCCGGCCTGACCTTCGTCTTCACCGGCTCTCTTTCAAACATGTCGCGCGACGAGGCCCGGGCAAAAGTCGAAGACCTCGGCGGCAGGACGGCCTCCTCGGTAAGCAAGAAGGTCAGCTACGTCGTGGCAGGCGAAGAGGCCGGCTCAAAGCTCGGCAAAGCCCGGCGGATAGGCCTGAAAATATTGACGGAACAGGAATTCGAGGAGATGCTGGCTTAGCGGAGCGGTGAGCAGTATCTTTTAACAATTCTATTGACTCAACGTGCCATTCCCTGTAGAAGAATAGCTGGAAACCATGTTTGCGATACTTGGAGGAACATCACTGATCGACTGCCGGATCTTCTCCGGCTGGCCCGAGGAAGCGGTAAAGACCCCTTTTGGCACCGTCACCGTTAAAAAGGGGGACGGAGTCGTCTTTGTCCAGAGACACGGCAGCCCTCCCTTGCCCCCTCACAGGATACGGCACCGGGCAAACATCGCGGCCCTCAGGGAACTGGGAGTGAACAGGATAGTGGCCGTCAACTCCGTGGGGAGTCTCAGGTTCTCCCTTGAACCCGGCACCCTCCTCGTTCCCGACGATTTCGTCTCCCCCTGGCACATCGAAACCTTCTTCGACGATGAGATGCGTTTCATGATACCCGTGATGGACGGGAACTTTGCCCATGAGGTGTTCGTGGCATGCAGGGAGCACTCAATGGCGGTGCGGATGGGCGGCACCTACGTCCAGACCATCGGGCCGAGACTGGAGACACGGGCCGAGATCAGCATACTCAAAGGTTACGGGGACATCGTCGGGATGACGCTCGCCTCCGAGGCAACCCTCGCCATGGAGATGGACCTGTCCTATGCCAGCATCTGTTCCATTGATAACTATTGCCATGGCATAGTTGAGGTGCCCCTGACCATGGACGAGATACTGGCGAACGTATCACGAAACCTCACAACCATCGAGATCATCCTCAATGCCCTCATCACGCGGGGCCTCTCGTGACGATCCTCATCAAGGGCGTCCTCCTCGACGGCGCCGTCAGGGACATCTTCATCGACAGCGGCGTCATCGTCGAGATCTCTCCGTTGTGCACCCGTCCCGCCGACAAGACGATAGACGGCAGCGGCAAGGCCGCCCTGCCCTCGCTCATAAACGGCCACACCCATGCCGCGATGACCCTCTTTCGGGGATATGCCGACGACATGCCGCTGAAGACCTGGCTCGAGGACAAGATATGGGTCCTCGAATCGAAGCTCACCGAAGATGATGTCTACCGGGGGGCAAAACTTGCCTGTCTGGAGATGATCAAGAACGGTGTCACCGTCTTCAACGACATGTACTGGCACTGGGAGGCAACCGCCCGGGCCGTCAATGAAATGAAGATACGGGGATTCATCAGCGCCGTCTTTATCGACATGTTCGACGGAGGCAAGGGCCGCGAGCAGATAGCCCTGAACCGCGACCTCCACGCCCTTTCGAGAAACTATGAACCTTACGCGACCTTCACTTTCGGTCCCCACGCGCTCTACACGGTGTCCAGGGCCAGCCTCGAATGGATGCGCGATTTCTCCGCCGAGAAGGACATCCTCATCCATATGCACCTCGCGGAAACTGCCGATGAGACCCGTTTCTCGCAGGAACAATATGGAATGTCCCCGGTGGAGTTCCTCGATTCCATCGGCCTCTTTTCCGAGCGCTACATCGGCTGCCACGGCTGCGCTCTTGAAGAGGCAGACGTCGATATCCTCAAGGCGCGCCACGCGAGGCTCGTCCATGTGCCCGTCTCCAACCTGAAGCTTGCCGTGGGAAGAGTCTTTCCCCACCGTCTCATGCAGCAGGCCGGTATACCCTACTGCTTTGGGACAGACGGGTGTGCCTCCAACAACCACCTGGATGTCCTGGAGACGATGAAATTCGCCTCCCTCCTGGCAAAGTTCCATACATCGGACCCGACGATGCTGCCCGCACGGCAGACCTTCGACATGGCCACCCGGACTGCCGCCGATATCTTCCGTCTCGGCGAGTGGTCCATCAGGGAGGGCCTGAGCCCCGACATTATCCTTATCGACCTCAAAAGACCGGAGTTCGTTCCCAATTTCGATATTCATTCCGATATGGTTTACGCCGCAAACGGCTCTGCCGTGGACACGGTCATCTGCATGGGAGAGGTTCTCATGGAAAACCGCGTCGTTCCCGGTGAAGAGGAGATCATGACACGGGCCGCCGAGGCGGCTCACGACCTCGTCAAGAGATGATATTTATCTGCGATGTCATGCTGGGAAAGCTTGCCCGTTACCTGAGGGTCCTGGGCTTCGATACCCGCTACGTCCGCCGCAGAGATGACCTGGAGGCATTCCCCGCCCCCTCCGTCGAATCCCTCTTTCTGACAAGGAGACAAGGCCGGGGCACCCGCCCCCACACCGTCGTGGTCCTCGATGACAATCCCGAAAAACAGCTCCTCGAGATAAGGGATATCGTGGAACAACACGTTGACCGCTCGGCGTTCATGACGCGCTGCCTCGAATGCAACACGCCCCTCGTCGATGCGCCCAAAGAGAAGATCGAGCCCTTCGTCCCCGAGTACATATATCACCACCACGACAGGTTCAAGACCTGCCCGTCTTGCAGGAAAGTGTACTGGGAGGGCTCCCATGCCCATGAGATGCATGAGTGGATCGGTAAGCTCATCGAACCGGATGGTTCATGAGCCAACGGGCACAAGGGCTTACGAGGCAAGGTTGATGAAAAGAGGATTTCCCTTCGACGAAATGATGGAGGTCCTTATGGATTCTTTCCCGGAGGAGGCGGCGCCGGTCATCACCCGCATATCCCGCGGTGAAATGAGCGATCCCTTTACAATCCTCGTAGGGACCCTGCTTAGCCTTCGGACAAAGGACGAGACCACCGAAAAGGTCATGGAGACGCTCCTGCCCCGGGTGAGGACACCCCGGGACCTTCTGAGGATCCCCGAGAGCGAACTGGAGCGGATGATCTATCCTGTCGGGTTTTACCGCACCAAGACAAAAGTGCTCAAGGAGGTGGCAGGCGTTCTCATCGACCGCTTCGGCGGAAAGGTCCCCGATACCATCGAGGAACTTCTCTCCATAAGAGGGATTGGCCGCAAGACGGCTAATCTCGTCGTCACCGAAGGGTACGGAAAACCGGGCATCTGCGTGGATACCCACGTCCACAGGATCTCGAACCGGCTCGGGATCGTTTCGACAAGGGATCCCCACCGGACCGAGGAGACGCTCAGGCAGGTTCTGCCCGAACGATACTGGATCGTATACAACTCCCTCCTGGTCACCTTCGGCAAACGGATCTGCACCCCGCTGTCGCCCAAATGCAGCCGATGCCCCATCGAGCATCTCTGCGCAAGGAACAAAGTGACAAGGTCAAGATAGGGAAGCATTATCGTAACGATGTGTTTTCATTTATTCTTGCCGTTGACAGCCCGATGCGGCTCTGATATATTCAACAAGCCTCTTGAAGGCGATGGCGCGCCGAACCCCATGAAAAAGATCCTTTTCTACACCCACAACATATTCACAAAGGAAAATCCTGTGGGATACAGGATACAGCAGTATTTCCCCTATCTCGAAAGAAGGGGCTTCAAGGTTTCCCTGCTGACGACGAAGGCAGACCTGGCCACTGTCCTCAAGGCCGCCTCACGGTCTGATGTCGTCGTCGTGCAAAGATTGTTGCTCAACCCCGTGAAGCTCTCCCTGTTCAAGATGTTCGCAAAGAAGATGGTCTACGATTTTGACGACGCCGTCATGTACGGCAATAAGGGTGAGAGCGCGACAAGACGCAATCGATTTGCCGCCATGGTCAAGGCCTCGAAAGCGGTCCTGTGCGGGAACTCTTTCCTCATGGAGGAGGCGGGGAAATACAGAAGGTCCGACATCCACTACATGCCGACAACCGTCGATATCGACGAATACCCCGTGAAAGAGCATGGCGGCCGAAAGACCTTTGTCGTCGGATGGATAGGAACGAGGTCGACGCTCAGGTATCTCGAGGGGATCCGGGATCTCATCCTTTCCATCACGGATGGAGGGGGGATCGAGTTCAGGGTCATTGCCGACAGGCCTTTCGGGGTCCACAAACAGGGTATCACCTTTCAAAAATGGAACAAGGACCACGAAAAGATGATGCTCCTCGACCTTGACATGGGCATCATGCCTGCCGGGGATGATATATGGTCCCGGGGTAAGTGCGGCCTGAAACTGATCCAGTACATGGCGACGGGACTGCCTTCCATTACAAACCCCGTGGGTGTTTCGAAGGAAATGGTGACGGACGGGGTGAACGGTTTTTTGAGGACCGACCCCAGGGGATGGGAAGAGGCAATACGGACCCTGAGCGGCGATCTTCCCCTGCGCGCGCGCATGGGGGAGGCGGCACGGAAGACAGCGGTTGAAAGATACTCACTGCAGGTCTGGGGCAAGAGATTCGCTGAGATCGTAGATTCCTTATGAAAGACCCTGAAGGCTTGATAACCGGCAATATCAATGGCATCGAGTGGCACCTCGAAGACGGCGGGCTCACAGAGGTCTTGAAGCCCTTTGCCCACGAGGGGAACGAGCGAAGATTCTACGGGGTATATCCCTTCGGGGAGGGCAGGGTCTTCGTCAAGTCCTTCCTTGAAAAAGGCCTTATAGGGACCGTGAGGAACAAGGTGAATCCCCGGGGAAGGATCGAGTACCTCCTGAGCCGCAGGCTGGCCTCTCTGAACATATCGACGCCGCGGTCCTACGGCTACGGATCGGGACCGGGAACCTCCTGCGTCGTCCATGAGTACATCGCCGGGGAAAGCTTCATAGACGCCTTCCAGGGGTCCCCGCAAAGGGGCCATCTCGTCATTGCCCTCGCGGAACTGTTAAAGGCATTGGAGAAGGAGCGTGTCCTGCACAACGACCTGCACCTGAACAACGTGCTCGTTGCAGACAAGTCGCTCTATCTCATTGACCTCCACAAGATGCGGATAAAGAGGTCCTTCACCCCGCAGGACGAGATCTCGAATCTTTCCCACGCCCTTGCCATGGCTTACTGGATAATGACTCCCGATGAAAAAGAGACCTTCTTCCGTCATTACGGGAAGGAGGGGATACGCCCTGCAGTGGAAAGGACGCTCAAGGCCATGCATATGCGATGGATCCTTCGCAAGCAGCAGAGGGCCTTCGAGAACACGTCGAAGACACGATGGCAGGACGGACATTTATACATCATCGGAAACGAAGGGCGCTGCCGGGGCGTCTTTGTGGAGACCATCAAGAAAGACACGAAGGTCATCGTGGAGAGGTTCACCGACCACGTAACGAAGACCTACGGCGGCAGAAGGAGGCTGAAACGGGCATGGAAGGCGCACGTTGCCCTTGTATACCTCGACCTTCCCATCATCCCGGAGACATTCTGCCTCAAAATGCCTGCTCTTTTTCGGCACGGCCATATCTCAATGGAGGATCTCGGCGGAAGAGGCGAGGAATTGGACCGGTATGTGGACAGGATATATGACACGGCGTCGGCCAGAGAGAGGGGCCTCCTGGCGGACGTTTTTGCCGGTTTCCTGCGAAATGCGCTCAAGATCGGCATTGTCCACCGTGATCTCAAGGCGTGCAACGTGTTCAGGCTCGATGACGGCACCTTCCGTTTCCTCGATGTCGAGGACATCACCTTCCGGGAAGCAGACGGCGATGTCCTCGAAAGGATGCTCCTTCAGCTGAATACCACGCTGCCCAAAAGGATCACGGCGAGGGACAGGCTCAGATTTTTCATAAGGCTCACCGCTTCGTCGGGTCTCGACAGGAAGCTGATGCTGGGGAATGTCACGCGAAAGTCCTCCGGGAGAGAGATAGTCTACCAGGGAACGGGGGGGTTAAAGATCGAATCCTGGTGACATTCTTTTTTTTACCTTTACAAAGAGGATTGTTTTTTGGTAATTTTGCAAAACATATGGAAAAACTGAAGTACGCTATTCTTCTCTTGCTGATTTTATGCCTTCCTGTCCTGGCTCAGGCTCAAGACCCCGAAGGGGTTGTAAAAGTTGAAGTCACCGGAAACGAACGCATCGATACAGCCTTCATATCCAACAACATCAAGACCAAAGCAGGTGACGCGTACAACCTCGACAAGCTCCGCGACGATATGAAAAACATATACAAGACGGGTTTCTTCAGCGACGTTCAGATAGACGTGAAAGATACCGACAAGGGCAAGAGCATCACCTTCGTCGTGATCGAAAGGCCTCCTGTCAAGTCCATCCTCATGTCGGGAAACAAGAAGATCAAGACCGACGACCTCAAGGACAAGCTGAAGATCAAGACCGGCACCGTCCTCAATATCGAAAAAGTGAAAGAAAGCATGGACGAGATCCGGAAGCTCTATGCCAGCAAGGGCTATTACGCCGCCAAGATCACCTACGAGATAGACTACGGAGAAGCCTATGACGCCACGGTCAACTTCGTGATAGAAGAACCGCAGCTCTCTTACGTCAGGAAGGTGGCCTTTACGGGCAACAAGACCTTCAAGGACAGCAAACTGCAAGGCTACATGAGGACCAAGGAAAAAGGCTGGTTCTCATGGTTCACCGGATCGGGCATACTCGATGAGGATGTCCTTCTGGAAGACCGCAGGAACATTGAAGCCTTTTATCATGATAACGGTTATACCAAAGTGCACGCCGGCGCGCCCGACATACAACTCTCCAAGGATGGCAAGAGCATTTCCATCACAATAGCCATCGAAGAGGGCGCCAAGCACACCGTCGGAACCATAGATTTCGCGGGAGATGTCATCTTCCCCCGGGAAGAGCTTCTTCGCAAGATCAAGACGGAACCAGGCAAACTCTTCAGGACCACCGTTTTCTATGAAGACGTCCTGGCATTGACAGACGTCTACCAGGACAAGGGATACGCATTCGCCGAAGTCGCTCCCCTGACCACCATAGACGACACCAACCATGTGGTCAATGTCACGTTCAACGTGGTCAAAAACCAGGAAGTATACTTTAACAGGATAAACATGATCGGGAACACGAGAACCCGGGACAAGGTCATACGTAGGGAACTGAAATTTGCCGAGGGCGATCGTTTTTCCATCACCGCCATCAAGGACAGCAAGAAGAAGCTGAAAAATACGACATTCTTCAAGGACACGGATTTCAAGATCGTCAAGACCGATGATCCCAGGAAGGTCAACATCGACCTCAGCATCGAAGAGAAACCGACGGGTACCTTCAGTATAGGCGCCGGTTACAGCACATCGGAGAAGGTGATCGTCTCCGGGGCGGTCTCAGAGGACAATTTCCTGGGCACCGGCAGGAAGATGGTCCTCGAGGCGGCTCTCAGCAGCTATACCACCGAGTTCAGGTTCACCTACCTCGAGCCTTACATCTTCGACAAGAACCTTTCGGCCGGATTCAGCGTCTTCAACTTCAAACGGTACATGGACACCTACGACTACAAGAGGATGGGAGGCAACGTGTCCCTCATCAAACCCCTCACCGACGACATCAAGGGGACCGTCAAGTACCGGATCGAGAACGTCGACGTGACAAACATCTCCAATGATGCCAGCACCTACATCAAGGAACAGGAAGGCACCAGCCTTACGAGCAGCATGACCTTCAGCGTGGGCAAGAACACAATAGATGATGTATTGAATCCCACCAAGGGCATAAACAGCGGCATATCCGTGGAAACGGCAGGCGGTCCCTTTGGCGGGGACAACTATTTTTGGGCCGTGACGGCATTCTACGGCAGGTATATCCCCATAAAGTTCTGGGAGAGTTCCTTCTTTGTCAAAGGCACGGCCGGATCTATTCGGGGTTACAGCGGCAAGGAAGTCCCCATTACTGAGAAATTCTACGTCGGCGGTCTCAGTTCGATCCGCGGTTTCCGCTACGGTGAAGCCGGGCCCATGGACGAGAACGACGAACCTATCGGCGCCAAGAACCAGATGTATTTCAATCTTGAATGGATATTCCCCATCTATAAGCCAGCGGGTGTTAAGGGAGTCGTTTTTACCGATAGCGGCGCCGGTTTCGACGATTTCAGCAACCTGAGAATGAGATCGTCCGCAGGGCTCGGTATACGCTGGTTCTCCCCGCTTGGTCCCATCCGCCTTGAACTCGGATTCAACCTCAACCCCAAAGAGAACGAAAGGAAAAGTCTTTTCGATTTTGCCATCGGCACCCAATATTAGTAAGGAGGCTTTATGAAACGCTTTATTACGGTCCTTTTTGTCGTAACCATTCTGCTGACACCGCTCGCGGCGATGAGCCAGTCCGTCTCCATCGCATACATAGACCTGCAGAAAGTGATGCTCGAATCGGAGCAGGGCAAGCAGATCCGGAACATCCTGACACAGGATGCGGAGAGGCTGAAGAAGAACCTGGACGGAAAACAGGCCGAGCTGCAGAGACTTAAGGACTCCGTCGAAAAACAGGGCGCCACCATCACGGCCGACGCCCGGGCAGAGAGGGAAAAACAGTACCAGTCAAAGCTCAAAGATTACCAGAGACTCTATAACGACTACCAGACGGAGTTGCAGCAGAAGGACATGGAATACACCCAGAAGGTCCTCAAAGAGGTCGAGGGAGTGGTGCGCGCCCTCGGCGAGAAGGAAAAGTACTCCCTCATACTCGAGAAGAGCCAGGCTGGTATTCTCTACGCCACTCCCGCGATAGACATCACGAGCAGGGTGATCACCCTCTTTAACGAAGCGGCGAAAAAGAAACCTATCAAGTAATGATCACGCTGAGGGATATCGCTGCCGCAGTCAAGGGAGATCTGATCGGTGACGGGGATATCCCGATTCATGGCATTGCCGGCATTCAAGGCGCCACAGAGGGCCAGATCAGCTTCCTGACCCATGGCAGCTATCTGAAACACGTCCCGCAGTGCAAGGCTTCGGCACTGATAATCGGGAGGAAAACATCCCTTGACGATGTTGCGGGGATGAACGTGATCGTCGTCGACAACCCGGACCTTGCCAGCATAGATGTGGCGGGGATGTTCCTGGAGGCACCATCGATGCCTGCCGGCATCGATTCTCGCGCCTTCGTCAGCCCCGAGGCGACCGTGGACGCAAGCGCTTCCGTGGGGCCTTTTGCCTGTATAGAGAAGAAGGCGCGTATCGGAGAGAATGTCATCGTTTATCCTTTCTCCTATATCGGCCCCAACGTCACCATCGGCGAAGGCAGCGTCATCTACCCCCACGTCACCATCTACCGGGACACGACGATCGGGAAGAATGTGATCATCCACGCCAACAGCGTGATAGCCGGCGATGGTTTCGGCTATGTCTGGGATGGTACGAAACACGCCAAGATACCCCAGGTGGGTTCCGTCATTATTGAGGACGATGTCGAGATCGGCGCCAACACAGCCATCGACCGCGCATCCCTTGAGACCACGGTGATCGGCCGAGGGACAAAGATCGACAACCTCGTTCAGGTGGCCCACAATGTCACGATAGGACAGAATTCCATTATCGTGTCCCAGGTGGGCATCGCCGGCAGCGCTCACATCGGGAACCACGTGGTCCTTGCGGGTCAGGCAGGCGTAAGGGACCATGTGACCGTGGGAGACCAGGTCATGGCCGGGGGCCAAACAGGCATCACCAAGGACGTGCCCGCAGGGTCTCTCATCTGGGGAACCCCGCACATGCCCCACAAGGAATGGATGAGACTCCAGCTTTATATGAAAAAACTCCCCGCCCTTTTCGAAAGGATCAAGGAGATGGAAAAGAAACTCTTACGGGAGGAAGATGATGACCGACATAAATGAGATACTGACCCTGCTGCCTCACAAATACCCTTTTCTCCTGGTGGATCGTGTCATCGAGTTCGAAGAGGCGAAACGGATCGTCGCCATCAAGAATGTGACCATCAACGAACCATTCTTCCAGGGCCACTTTCCCGGCAGACCCATCATGCCGGGCGTTCTCATCCTTGAGGCAATGGCGCAGGCCGGCGGTGTCCTGGCCTTTCAATCCTTCCCTGGCATGAAGGGTACCGTCTTTTTTACGGGGATTGACGGTGCACGGTTCCGAAAGCCCGTGATACCCGGTGACCAGCTCAGGCTCGTCGTCGATGTTGTGAAGCATAGAAGAGAGATATGGGTCTTCGAGGCAAAAGCGTTCGTCGAGGACGACGTCGTGGCTGAGGCCCGCATTATGGCCATGCTTAAGCAGGAGTGAGGGACACAGAGTGATACATCCAACCGCCATTGTTGACAGGAACGCGCAGATCGCAGAGGACGTCGAGATCGGCCCTTATTGCATCATAGAAGGGGGTGCGGAGATCGCGGCGGGGAGCCGTCTCGAGAGCCACGTGGTCGTACAGGGGAACACGGCCATAGGCGAAGGATGCATCGTGAGCCCTTTTGCTTCCATCGGCGGGCCTCCCCAGGATATCGGCTATAAATACGAACCCACCCGGGTGGTCATAGGCAGGAACAACACCATCAAGGAATACGTCACCATCAACAGGGGCACCGCCAAGGGAGGCGGAGTCACGCGGATCGGGGACAACAATTTCATCATGGCATATGCCCACATTGCCCACGACTGCAAGGTCGGGAACCACATCATCATGGCGAACGGCGCAACCCTGGCGGGTCATGTCGAGGTCTCCGATTTCGTCATTTTCAGCGGGCTCTGTGCCGTCCACCAGTTCTGCAGGGTCGGGAAATACGCATTCATCAGCGGACTCACGGGCATCCCAAAGGATGTTCCGCCCTTTGTCATTGCCGCGGGCGACAGGGCAAAGCTCTACGGCCTCAACCTCGTCGGTCTTGAAAGACGCAATTTTTCCAAGGACGAGTTGACGAAGCTGAAAAGGGCATATCGCCTCCTTTTCAGGTCCGCCCTCCCCCTGAAGACCTCCCTCAAGATCATCCGGGAGGAGCTGGACGGGGACAACATCGGCTACCTCATCGAGTTCATAGAGTCATCGACGAGGGGAATATGCCGGTAAGTGTAGCCCTTATCGGACTCGGCCACATGGGTCGCATCCACCTCGGCAAGCTGTGCTCATTCGAGGGCGTCAAGGTGAACGCCGTTGTCGATGTCGACGGTGCCCTTGCCGCCGAATACGCCGACAAGTACGCCGTCCCGTCGTTCTCCCGTTATTCCGATGCCCTGCCGGGTGTGACGTGTGCCGTTATCGCAACCCCCACCGAGTCCCATCATACTATCGCAAAGGCCTGCCTCGAGCGGGGCGTCCACGTTTTCCTCGAGAAACCCATCACGGTGCTCCCGGAAGAGGCAAAGGAGCTCATCGACATGGCGGCCGCGAAGGGACTCGTGCTCCAGGCGGGGCACCTCGAAAGGCTCAACCCCGCGTTCAGGCAAGCTCTCCCCCTCATCAACAGGCCGAGGCTGATCGAGGCCCGCAGGATCAGTCCCTTTACAGGCCGTTCCACCGATGTGGACGTTGTCCTTGATCTCATGATCCATGATATCGATCTCGTCCTCTCCCTTGTCCGCGAGGAGGTTACAGATGTCTGTGCACAGGGCGTCCCCTTTTTCACGGACCAGTCCGACATCGCCAGCGCCCGCATCGAATTCTCCGGCGGATGCGTGGCAAACATAACAGCGAGCCGCGTCTCCACGTTTCGCGAGCGCTCTCTCACCATTTACGAAGAGGACAGGTATTTCTCCCTGGACCTTATGCAGGGAAAACTTGCAAGCATCATGAGGAATGAAGGCGGGCAGGCGGATACAACGGAGTATACCTCGGCACAGATGGATCCTGTCAAAGATGAACTGCTCGAGTTCGTCGGGGCCGTCGAAGGCGGTCCGACCCCGAGCGTCACCGGTACCGACGGCCTGAAGGCGCTTGAGCTCGCAAGCAGGATCCGGGGCTGCATTGCAGGCAAACAGGATACATCACATCGATAAGAAGATATTCATATCTGCGGGAGAGCTGTCCGGGGAAACCCACGCCTGCCATCTCGTCGACTCCCTTCAAACAACCGGAAGCTTTCATATAACCGCCATGGGATCGGAGGGGCTCGCCGCACGAGGCGTGGCGATCGTCAGGGACTACCGCGACATCTCCGTCACCGGGCTCAGCGAGGTCGTCTCCCACATGGGTCACATAAAGAGGGCCTTCGATGCCGTCAAGTACCATATCAGGACGGAGCGCCCCGATCTTGTGGTCCTTGTCGATTTTCCCGGCTTCAACATGAGGATAGCCCGCTTCGCCCGTTCCCTCCATATTCCCGTCATCTACTTTATCCCGCCCCAGGTATGGGCCTGGAAGCGCAGCCGCATGGAGAAGATCAAAAGATATGTCGACATGGTCATCTGCATCCTTCCCTTCGAAGAGGACCTCTATGCGAAGGCCGGGGTCCCGGCGACCTATATCGGCCACCCCTTCGCAGCAACAGTGCAGCCCTCCCTGGGCCGTGAAGAATTCCTCGGCAAAACTGGTATGACCGTGGATGGCCCCATCCTGACCATCATGCCCGGCAGCAGGCGTAACGAGATAATGCGGCACATGCCTGTCCTCTCGGAGGTTCTGGCCATTATGCGTCGAACCCTTCCCGGTCTCACTGTCCTTCTTCCCCTCGCCGACAACATAGACGAGAGGGTCGTAAGGCCCTTCCTTCGGAACATCCCGGGGGTCGTACTTGTGAGACAGGACTCCCATAACGCCCTGGCATACTGCGATGCCGCAATCGTGGCTTCAGGCAGCGCCACCCTCGAGGCGGCGCTCCTTGAGACGCCGACGGCCATCATCTACAGGATATCCTGGCTGTCCTATGCCATTGCACGCCTCATCGTCCACGTCGACTTCATCGGTCTTCCCAACATCATTGCCGGCAGGGAGGTCTTTCACGAGTTCATTCAGCGTCTCGAACCCGAAATCATTGCCAGGGAGGCGCTTTCTATGATAGATAAAGGGAGACAGGGCGTTGCGGGCGAATTGGGATCGATAGTTGATAAGCTGAAAAGGCAGGATTCCTACCGGCTGGCCGCTGACGCGATAATAAACTTTCTCGAGAAAACATGAACCTCTACCTGAGACTTCTTAGATTCGCATACCCCTACAAGACAAAGCTTATCATCGCGATGATCTTCATGTCGCTGTGCTCGGGGGCCCAGAGCTTAAGCGCATACCTTGTCAAACCCGTCCTTGACTCCATATTCTTCGAGAAGGACATGTCAAAGCTTTACATCATGCCCGGTCTCGTCGTGCTTCTTTTCCTCCTCAAGGGCACGTTTGAGTATGTCCAGGGCTATTTCATGGGCTACGTGGGCCAAAGGGTAGTCACCGATATCAGGAACCTTGTCTTTTACAATATGCAGAAGCAGCCCCTCTCCTTCTTCGACAAGACACCGACGGGCTCGAACATCTCCCGCATTGTCAACGATGTCGCCCTCGTCCAGAACACCGTTTCCGATTCCGTAGCCGCGGTCCTGAAAGACGCCTTCACCATCATCGGGCTTGTCATAGTGGCTTTTCGCATGGAATGGAAACTCACACTCATAGCATTTCTTATCCTGCCTTTCTCCATTTACCCCATCGTGGCCTTCGGCAAGAAGCTCAGGAAGATAGGACTCCATATCCAGCAATACATGGCGCGTATCACCAGTTTTCTCCATGAGACCATCACCGGCCAGAGGATCGTCAAGGCCTTCTCCATGGAGGAGTACGAAAACAAGAGGTTCACCGCGGAGAACGAGTTGCTCTTCAACATATCTATGAAACGTACGAAGATCCGCGCACTGTCCCACCCCGTGATGGAGGTTATCGGCGGGGTTGCCGTCGGGGTCGTCATCTGGTACGGCGGCAGGGAGGTCATCCTGGGAAACTCCACCCCCGGAACGTTCTTTGCGTTCATGGCAGCCCTCATCATGCTCTATGAACCCATCAAGAAGATCAACAAGGAGAACCACAACGTCCAGCAGGGCCTCGCGGCAAGCCAGCGCGTCTTTGAGATCATCGACAGGGAGCCCGAGGTGCTCGAAAAACCCGATTCGGCGGAGCTTGGGAGGATAGAGGGCGTGATAGAGTTCGAGAATGTCTCATTCCGGTACGATGAGAAAATGATCGTCAACCACATAAACCTCAGGATCGAGAAGAACGAGGTGATCGCCGTTGTCGGGAAAAGCGGCGCCGGGAAAACAACACTCGTCAACCTGATCCCCAGGTTCTACGACATCAGCGAGGGCCTCATCAGGGTCGACGGCGTCGACATCCGCGACGTCACACTTGATTCCCTGAGAAGGAACGTCGCCCTCGTCACCCAGGACGTCATCCTCTTCAACGATTCAATCCGGAGCAATATCGCCTACGGCGTAGAGCCCGACGAAGAGCGGCTCTTCGAGGCGGCGAAGATGGCCTTTGCCCACGATTTCATCCTCAAGCTTCCCAAGGGGTACGACACCGTCGTCGGCGAGAAGGGAGTGCGGCTTTCCGGAGGTCAGAAGCAGCGCATCGCCATTGCCAGGGCCCTTTACAAGAACGCGCCCGTCCTCATCCTCGACGAGGCGACGAGCTCCCTTGATGCCCAGTCGGAGATCGAGGTCCAGAAGGCCCTCGAGAACCTCATGAAGGGCAGGACGACGATCATCATCGCCCACAGGCTCTCGACGATCATCAACGCTCACCGCATCATCGTCATAGACAAGGGTATGATCGTCCAGGAAGGCCCGCATGCCACGCTCATCGAACAGGAGGGACCCTACAGAAAGCTCTACGAGCTGCAGTTCCGGGAAGGGGCGCGCAAAAAGGTCATCCCCATAGGGAAAAAACACTGATGAAGAAGAGAATGAAATCCCTCCTCATGCTCCACGTCATGCCCCCCATGGTCTTCGCGTTCCTCTGGGCCCTGAGGCTCACACTGCGCATCAAACACGTGAACCGGCCGCCCGATGAACAATGGGGGAGCCGCTTCAATTACATCGTTTGCTTCTGGCACGGAAGGCTGCTCATGATGCCCTTCGCAAAGAAAGGCGGCGGGGGAAAGGTGCTCATCAGCCGCCACAGGGACGGGGAATTCATCGCAAGGATAGTCAATTACTTTGGGATAGGCACCGTCCGCGGCTCGTATAGAAAGGGCAGCGTATCCTCGCTGAGGGAGATTCTCCATGATCTCAGGGACACAATCGACATCGCCATAACCCCTGACGGCCCCAAAGGGCCCCGCTTCGCCGTCAAGAAGGGTATCGTGGAGCTCTCGAGGCTCTCCGGCAAGGCCCTCCTCCCCGTAAGCTACGGTGCACGTAAAAAAAAACTTTTCATTCCTGGGACCATTTCATACTTCCCTATCCCTTCTCAAAGGTTGTCTTTTTCTGGGGAGACCCTATCCTTGTAGGGCATGACCTCGACGCCGAGGAGATCGAGAAGAAGCGCATAGAACTCGAGACAACCCTCGTTCAGTTGACTCAAAAAGCAGAAGAAGCCGCATGTGGAAAGTGATCTATAATTTCCTCACCCTTTGCTCCCTACCCGTTTTTACGGTCATCGGCCTTTCCAACGCAAAGATGAGGAAGAACTTTCGCGAGCGCCTTCTACCCAGCGTGAAAGGCAAACCCGCCCGTGGAGCGTGCATGATCCACGGGGCATCGATAGGCGAGGCGATAATAGCCGAGAGCGTCGCAGATTACCTGGCGATGAACGGAGGCCCGGGGAATTTTCTTTTCACAGCAAACACCTTCTATGCCCGGGAGATGCTGGAGAAACGGCAGGGTGCCAGAGAGGGCAGAGAAACGGCGTCCCTTCCCTTCGACCTTCGGTTTTCCGTCTCCAGGTT
The DNA here is from genome assembly GCA_028698615.1 of Syntrophorhabdaceae bacterium. Lineage (NCBI taxonomy): Bacteria > Pseudomonadati > Thermodesulfobacteriota > Syntrophorhabdia > Syntrophorhabdales > Syntrophorhabdaceae > Syntrophorhabdaceae bacterium. Next base: position 31,806 of record JAQVWF010000010.1, on the reverse strand, counting down.
CCTCGACCACCACAGGCCGTCGGGGATCATCATCGTGGAGACGGAGATCTGGCCCAACCTTATATGGGAAGCAGGCAGGCGGGGCATCCCGGTGGTCATCGTCAATGGCCGCATATCAGACAATACCCTTGCAACCTACAGGAGACTGTCCGTCTTCATGAGACCGGTACTCGCGGGGATCGATGCCGTCATCGCACAGTCCGATGAACACAGGAAGCGTTTTATATCCATCGGAATGGCGACGGAACGTGTCTTCGTCACGGGCAATATCAAGTACTACCGCCCCGTCGGCGAAGGCCCGCGCCACAAAAACACCCGCGAAAAGATCATTACCATCGGAAGTATAAAGGAAAAGGAACTAGAGGAGATATACAAGGCAGTGACGCTCCTCAAGGCCGACTTCCCCGACTACAAGCTTTTCATAGCGCCCAGGGAGCTGCATCTCGCCGTCACCATCGATGAAGAGCTTTCGAAGTCCTTCCGGACCGCCCGCTATTCCAGGATCAAGGGAAAGGAACAGCAGGGGAATCCCGACATCGTCATCGTCGATACCGTGGGGGACCTCATGGAGATCTATGCGAGGAGCATGGCGGCCTTCGTCGGCGGTTCTCTTGCGCCCTATGGCGGGCAGAACATGCTGGAGCCTCTCTTCGTCGGCACACCGGTGTTATTCGGCCCACACACGGAAAACTTCAGGGACATTGCCGCCTCTATTCTCGAGAAGAAGGCAGGTCTTCTTGTCGAGACAGGCAGCGACATGCACCTGGCCGTGAAGAGACTCCTTACCGACGATGCCTTCTACAGATCGACACAGGAGGCCGGCCGCGGCATCGTCGCCGACCAGAGGCACGTGATGGACGAGACCGCGCGAATCATCAGGGGCCTTACCGGGCTATCGATGAAAGGAGGGGTCTGAGACTGGAACCCTTCGATAGACTTGTCTGGCTCATGGAGAGGCTCAGAAGCGATGAAGGATGTCCCTGGGATCGCAAGCAGAAGGTCTCGGCCTTCAAGACCTTCATGCTCGAGGAGGTCTATGAGATCATCGAGGCCATCGAAAAAGAGGACATGCAGGAACTCAAGGAGGAACTTGGGGACCTCCTCTTCCACATCGTCTTTATCGCCCAGATATGCAAGGAACGAGGCGCTTTCGACATTAAGGATGTCATTGACAACGTCTACGGGAAGATGTATCATCGCCACCCCCACGTCTTCCGGAAACAGGTGCTCGACGCCCCCATAGAAGTGAAGTGGGAGGAGCTCAAAAGAGAGGAGAGGCAGGACTACTCGCTTCTGGCAAACATCCCCCCTTCAATGCCGGCGCTTCTTCGGGCGTATGTGATAACAAAGAGGGCGGCAAAGGTCGGGTTTGACTGGAAGGAGATCGGGGATGTCTATGACAAGATGTACGAGGAGATAGCGGAGCTGCGTCAGGCGCAAGCCGCAGGCGAGCCCGGGCACATCAGGGAAGAAGTGGGCGACCTCCTTTTCACCATTGTCAACATCGCCCGCTTCCTGTCCGTAGATCCCGAGGATGCTTTGAGATCAACCTCGGACAAGTTCACGCGAAGATTCAGTTACATTGAGAGCAATACCGATATTCGGGATGCTGACACCGATACGATGGAAAGGCTTTGGAACGACAGCAAGTCTCTCGAGGACACAGGCGACTAGGCCCCTGATTTATTCAGCTTTTATTACGTTTGCCGCCTGAGGGCCTTTCGGCCCCTTCACAATCTCGAATTCCACCTTTTCGCCGGTTTTTAGTGACTTGAAACCATCCTGCTGAATTGCCGAGAAGTGCACAAAAACATCCTCACCACCATCCTGTTCGATGAAACCGTAGCC
>JAQVWF010000010.1:0-29858 GCA_028698615.1 Syntrophorhabdaceae bacterium | reverse complement strand
TTCATCACCTCGAGCCATATCGGTGCCGCACCGCTCATGCCGCTGACATTGCGCATGGGCTCTCCCGAAAAGTTGCCGACCCATACCCCGACGGTGTAGCGGCGGGAAAAACCGATGCACCAGTTGTCGCGCATGTCCTTGCTGGTGCCCGTCTTCACCGCCGTCCAGAAACGAGTGGCAAGAGGGTTTTCGAGACCGAAGGTGACGGCGCGCGACTCCCTGTCGGAAAGTATCTGCGAGATGATGAAGGAGGCCCTTTCGTCCATGACGCGGACCCCGGCTGGCGAGGGACCACCGAAAGTCAATCTCATCAAACCCCGACGTCCGCCTCGAGCCAGGGTAAGGTAAGCCCCCACGAGTTCGTACAGCTCCACGTCCGCAGACCCCAGTGCAAGGGAGAATCCGTAGAATTCCGGCTCCTCGGTGATACTCGCGAACCCCAGTTCCCTGAGCCTCTCCACAAAGGGCGCGAGACCTGCCACGAGGAGCGTCCTCACAGCCGGGACATTGAGAGACGAGGCCAGTGCCGTCCTCACACTCACGCCACCCCGGAACTGGTTGTCGTAGTTCTGCGGGACATAGAGCCCGGTGGGCGTCATTATGGAAAAGGGCGTATCTTCGAGAAGGGATGATGCGGTAAGATAACCTTTTTCAATGACGAGTCCATAGAGAAAGGGCTTCAGAGTTGAACCCGCCTGTCTTCGCGCGCGAATACCGTCCACCCAGACCGCGCTCGAGGTGTACCCGCTGTTGCCAACGTAGGCAAGGATCTCGCCCGTCGCATTGTCGGCGACCATGATGGCACCATCGGCGACGTTCTTCCCCCGCAGGGCGGCAAGATTGTTCCGCAACGCATCGAAGGCAAACCTCTGGAGCCGCCCGTCGAGGGTCGTGACCTCCCTGTCGCGTCCCGCCGAAAGTAACATGCGCGCCACATGCGGCGCCAGCGAGACATCGAAAGCAATGTGGTAGGCCAGCGTCAGCGCTTCGCCCGTCTTCCTCTCCACCTCGTCGTGGGTCACCTTCATCCCGGCCCTCTGCGCCAGGCGCCATGACCTCATCGCCACTCTTTCCCGCGACGCATTGGGTGATGTGATGAGAGAGGCCAGGATAGCGGATTCGACCTGGGTAAGACCCGACGGTTCCTTTCCGAAGAGGCCCTTCGACGCTGCCCTGACACCCTGCAGTTCTCCGCGATAGTATATAAGGTTGATGTAGGCCTCGAGTATCTCCTCTTTCTTCCACTGCCGCTCCAGAGCCAGCGCGGCAGTGACCTGCCGCCACTTCTGGCCAAGGTCCCTTCGCGCCCGTCTTGGTCTCAGATCACTGTCCATGATCGAGGCGACCTGCATGGAGATGGTACTGGCTCCCCGCAGCCTTCCGCTCGTCGCGCTGTGCGCCAATGCCGACACGAATGCCCCGGGGTCGACACCCCGATGGCTGAAGAAACGGTGGTCCTCGGCAAGGATGACAGTTTCCAGAAACGATGGCGAAACGTCGGCAAGGCGCGTCCATTCAAGCCGTCTGCCGCTCGCGTCCGTCCTCAGCGTATGGATAGGTTCCTTATGGCGGTCGAGAAGGACGGCATCGGAAACATGGTATGCGGCCTTTACGTCCTCAAAGGACCGGACATGGGTGTCCCGGACCGAGTGGACCGAGGTGAAGAGACCCGCCAGGGCAAGGCACAGGAGAACAAGCGCCGCGATGCCGCATATCCCCCATGCGCCTCTCAGATGTTTCGAAGGCATTTTCTCATTTCCTTACCTCTACGGGCCGGTTCGGTATCTCGCCGAACATCTCCGGTGCATAGAGAGCTTCCACGCGGGTTTCGGGCATGTGGAACATGCCATCATTATTGAGCCTCACGCTGTATTCCACGGTCCACTTCCCCTGGGGGACAAACTCATAGTACACCCTCAGGGCCTCGAACGACCTTTCACGGTATGCCTCCCACGCCCACCCCCGCTTAAGTCCCTGTCTGGAGAGGAGGGCCGAGCCCTGCCCGAGCCCGCTTCCCAGGATCGCCGAGCCCGACGGGATGGGATCGCTCACAACCACCCAGGTCATGTCAGAGCGGGCATCGATCTCCAACCGTACACGCATTACGTCACCGCGCGTCCATGTGCCCGGTACCTTGCGCTCCACGGCGGTGATCGTCTTCTTGATGGTGTAGCCCGAGGCCAGGGGTGCTTTCAGGGGGACGGCAGCTATGCTCTGTACACTTGCCCATGGCCTTCCCTCTCCCCTGTGGTCGATCCTGAGAACACTCTTCCTTTCGGGCCAGGGCAGGATAACGCTGCCTCCCTTTGCATTATCGGCCCACCTCACGGCGTCCTGTTTCTGGCCAAGTGCCACGGAAGACACACCCTTCACGGGCGTGGACTCGTACTTTCGCGAAAACCTCTCCATCGCCAGAACACCCCAGGCGTTTGCCGACGTTGTGTCCCAGCGGCCCCTCTTCATTCTTGACACCAATCCCCGGGCAATGCGCGGCACATCCTCGCGCCAGGCGGCAAACTCCATCGATGCTATGAGGGTTCGGGCACAGTTCAGGTCCGTCGATACCATGAGCCACCAGAGCTGATCCGACCTGTCCGTTGAAATACCCATGGTCGTGCCCTGAAGGTTAAGGCGCCCCCTCAATATCCGTACAGCCATCTCGAGTTTCTTATCCCTGTCCGGAATACCCGCCATACGGCGCAGCACATCGATCCAGTCCAGAACGGCCGAGGTCGGCCACAGGTTCGGTTCGATATCCATCGTTGTCAGAAACTGGGCATTCGCCTCGCCATACCTCGCGAGGGCGGCGATTGCGGCGACCTTCCTGATGGAGAGGTCCGCCGTCTGCAGCGAGGAGTGTCTGAGGACCTTCCCCTCCACAAAACCCCTGAGGCCCCGGATCATCTTTGTGCGAACATTCTGGGGTATCTCGTACCCGGACTCGCTGCTTATGGAGAGCAGATAGGACGTCAGAACGTCGCTGCCGCGCATCATGAGAGGGAAGTATTTCGCCAGGCCATCGCTGTCAAGATAAGCCGGAAACTGGCCCATGATATCCTTCCACATCTCACGGTCGCCGAGGGCGACCGCCTTCGATGCCTTCTGTTCAAGACAGGTGTAGGGATAGCGGCGCATATGATCCACCACGCCGTCGAGTCCCTCGGAAAGCCGCGCCCTAAGGGCAACGGCTACACCCCCGCGACCCGGCTGTGCATCCACGGGGTGCTCCACATCCATTTTAAGGGTGTCTTTCACCTGTGCCAGGGTGCCCTGGAACACCCTGAGGCTCACCGCCGGCACGACCTTCTGGGTCGCTTTGAGCGTATCCTGCGCCGGTCCTGAAGGCTCCTTTGCCGATACCTCGTAGTCGAGCCTCACGACACCGTTGGGCACGGTTATCTGCCAGTTCGCCTCCCGGGCCCCTCCGGCCGGTATGGCCACCGAAAGGGGCGGAAGCGACCGCTGGGATTTGCCATCGTTCAGTTTCAAACTCACCGCCACGTCCATTTGCCGGGCCGATGCATTGCGCACCGTGAATCCCGCGGTGAAACGGTCGCCTTCCCGGACGAGACCTGGCAGGCCCGAAAGCAACATGAGGTCCTGGGTAGTTCTGATCGTTCCCGCTCCGGTGCCGAAGAGATCGCTCCCCGAACTGGCTATGGCCACGACCCTGAAGGATGTAAGGGAATCATTGAGATCAAAGGTAACATCCGCTTCCCCGTCGCCGTCGAGGGGCACCGCGCTCCTCCAGTAAACAAGGGTATCAAAGAGTTCCCGCGTCAGCTGCTTCCCTCCGCCTCCCCCGTGAGGAAGCGCCTTGCGACCGAAATGGCGCTTGCCCACGACCATCATCTGTGATGTGGCGGTCGATACTTCGTAGTCCTTCCGGCGCATCATCGCCTCGAGGAGCCCCCAGCTCAGGTTCGGCTTGAGTTCAAGGAGTCCTTCATCAACCACGGCCACGGCAACCTCTGAGCCGCTCGGCGGTGCCGAACCGTCAGGCGCCCTCACCGCAATATGGGCCTTGACGGGCTGTCTGACTGCATACGTCTTCCTGTCTGTTTCGACCTTCACCTTGAGAACATGGGGCTTCCAGCCCACCCTCACCTCGGCTATGCCCAGCCTGTATGCCGGTTTTCCGGGATCGAAGAGAGCCGTCGGCTGTGTACCCGCCAGCCGTCCCCTGACCACGAGCGCCGAGACAAAAACGTTGGGCACGTAATTGGACTTTACGGGAATATCTATGACCGGGTTCTCCCGGGAAACCTTCTTTATGTATGCATCCATCACCCCTTCGCGTTCCACGGTAACAAGGGCCGTCGCCGTCCGGAAGGGCATCCGTACCTCAAAGCTCATCGTTTCGCCGGGGTCGACAAGGCGGCGGCGGGGGATGAGTTCGATGCGGTCGTCATTGCGGGCCTCGTGCCATGCGTCGTCCTTGCCATATACGGTCACCTCCCGGTTCGTCGAGGAAACATTCCCCCGGGAGTCCTTCGTCTGCGCCTCGATCACTATCCTTCCCGTCGCGGGTGTCTTTCCTTCGCAGCGGAGAATGCCATTCGCATCGGTCCTCCCCGAGCAGTGCTCCCCGATCTCTTTCGTTTCCGTAGCGTGCTCGAAGGCATAGAAACCGCCCGTTATCCTGCGCCTGTGGGAATACGTGGACCGTTTGAAGACCTTCGCCTTGACCGCACAGTCCGGCTGCGGATTCCCCTTGAGATCAAGAACGACCACCTGGTACTTCAGGGTATTGTCCACATTCTCCCCGCGGGCGGCTATTCCCGTATGAAGCGCTGACGGATACAGGGGTATCCTCGTCGACGCCGTCTGGACCTCCCCGTTGGGGTCTCTGAATTCGAGTTCGCTCAGGATCTCCCTCGGCACGTCTGTCCGGGGAAGGTCCTTGAGCGTTGACCGTGCGGTCCCGTTCCTGTCGAGGTTCAATTCAATCGTTTTGAGCCGTACCCGGGGGCGTCCGAACCTGTCCATCCTTACCCGGCGGTCAGAACCCTCCGCTGTCTCTTCGCCCTCGGGAGCCTCATCCTCGAAAAACCGGTCAGCGGTCTCATTAAACTTTTCCATACCCGTCCTGACCCGGCCCAGGGAGAAGGTAAGATCCTCATAGTCATCAAAGGAGATCCATTTCTGTTCCATTTCGGAACGGATCCGGATGGGATGGTCCGCCGCCGCCCCGCCGGAAAGATATCTGAGATCGACATCGACATCAATGGAGTCGGCGTTGATAGCAGGCTCCTTCGGGCCCCGGATGAAACCACGCATGAGGGGGACCCGGAACTGCTCAACCCTGAAGGAACCCGAGAGTTCTCCCATTTGCTCCCTCTTGCCCGGGGCCGGTGCGTTTCTCAGATAAACCTCATAGGCTCCCAGCTTCGCCGCGACGGGTATCTTCCATGTGTTTTCGGCGGTGCCGTTGCCCTTCCATGTGAGCCCGATGGTGTATTTCTCGTTGCTCCCGACATGGACGACGACCGCCTCGTTGATATTCCTAAGGCTGGAAGGCACAAAAAGACCCTCCATGGTGCGCTGCCGGACAAAATGCTTCATATGGACCGTCTCACCCGCTCTAAGGAGCGTCCTGTCGAAAACCGTGTGCGCAATTATGGGTTCTTTGCGGCTGCCATACCTTTCGGGAAGATTGAAGCGCCAGGATTCTATGCCGTCATCCCAGCTGGAATGAGTAAAGGTCATGTCCCTGCCGCTGCGGGCAAACACAAAGAGACCTCCCGTGATGCCCGACAGGACCCGTGAATATTCATAGTAAAGGCCTTTCTCCTCCTTGCCGCGGCGGCATTGAGGCAGACTGGCCTGGTCGGGAAGGCGCTTCGCGATCCTGGCGATACCATTCGCATCGGCGGTGCCCTGCCAGACGAGGCCGCCCCTGCAGTCCCTGAGCGTAACGGACGCATTGGCAACCGGATCACCGCTGTCGAGGGCGGTTACGAAAACGAGGGACGACTCCCTGCCCCATTTGAGATGCGCCGCCATGTTCGTGACCAGGGCAGAGGTAGGCACGTAAAGGGGTCCCGGTTTATCGAGAAGCCTTTGCCCCAGCATGAGACTCTCTATCTCGACAACATAGAAACCGGGCTCGCGAAGGGGTATGCCTATAACCTCGAATTCCTGTGTTCCTCCCGGCCTGGGTATCGATATCGCCCTGCTGTTCGGGTCCCCCTTCAGGACCGATCTCTCCCGCGGTGAACTGTCGAGCTTATAGAGCCATGCTATGATCGATGCGTCGTCGTCGGTTGTCCTGCGAATACTGCCCTTCATTCCCCCGACGGCGGGTTTCGCCTCGTCTCCCTGGACACGGCCCTGCGGGGCGGCGGGCCCCAAAACCCTCTCTTCATCTCCTCTCAAAAGCCAGGTCTTGACCTCCGCCTCTATATTGCGCACTGTGACGGGCAAAAAGGCTTCCTTCTTCGACTCGATGACGCCAAACCTGTCGGGGAACTTGGCCAGGGCGGGGTAAGTATCAGTCTTAACGGGAAGGGGAAACTTGCTGGCATTTGAAAGGGAGCGTCCTGAAACGTCCTTGAGACCTTCCGGCAGGTGAATATTCAGGAGACTCTTCTCGGGAAAAGGCCCGCGGAAGATCAGGTATGTGGTGTCGCTGTCACCCTCGTTGTCTATCCCCGGCTTCCATGCCATCGCCTTTGTCGAGTTCTTTTGTGTCGCCATGGTGACCTTCGCTGCATCCTTTTTCGATATGGGGGCCGAGAAGATGAGCCGCATCGGTGACAACGGTATGCACCCGCCGCGAGGCTTCTCCTTCATGCAGCGGAACCTTGCGGTGAAAGGCCCGCGCGCCCGGTAGGAGAGCACCTGGTCCTTCACAGTCGCCACGCCGCTCTTCGACCTCACCCCCCTGCCCCATATGATCTTAACAAGGGCCTTGGGGGGGAAGGCCTGCCTGCATTGGAACAGCACGGCGTGATTCTCGGCCTTCTTTGGAACACCCATATCGCGAAGTAATCGTCTACGCTCCTCGCCGGTTATAAGCCGAATACCGACGCGCTCGCGGATACGCTCGATGGAGCAGGAGACATTCTTCGCTACCGACGCCTCCGTGGCCGGTGCGTCGAGCCGGAAGAGGAACGTCTGTCTCTCTTCTATCTCATTGCCCTCGGCCCAGGGGTCCGATTCGCGGACCGAGGGACCCCCCGTATCGAATGTAAAGGTCTTCCGGCCTGCAACCGGCGTCCCCGAGAGGGTCTTGAGGTTCTGCTTCAGGGTGAAGGTACAGGCAACCCCGGCAGGGAGTGCCCCGGCAAAATCGTAAGACCAGTTCTTTCCGTCTATCCAACGCCCCTGTCCCTTCTGTGCGCATTGCACGGTGAAAGGGTCCACGAGACGAGGATCGCCGAATGCCGCCATCTGGTCGGTGAACCGGGCCGTTACCTGGCGGACATCCTTCACCGTGCCTTCCGGCGAGAACATCTCCACCGATGCACCGCCGGCATGACCGCCAATGCCTGACCATATGACCATCACGAAGATGGCAAAAAAGATCTTCCTCATCATACCCCTTCCTCCTGCATGCTCGTAAAAGTGAAACCGAGATCCCGCGCAACCTGCAGCCCGGATCCCGGAGCCTGTCCTGTTCATCAATACTATAAGAAAGAAAGAACCTTTTCAAGCAAGAAACCGCCGCATTTGCGGGCTGGGGGGCATAGAAGAATACGGGTCAAACTGGACGTACATGACGTATGGGACTGATAGATCTCGTAAGGATTCCGGTGGTCTTATTTCTCTGTTGGTCTTTAGACTATTTCTTTTCCTGTGCTGGACATGCTGAGGGTGCAATGCTTTATGCCCTTGATGGATCTGAGCATTTCCGCCAGCCTTCGGACCTCATCCGGCTTTCCCCTTAAGGCAATTATCTCAAGACAATTGTTGTGATCGAGGTGGACGTGCTGCGTGGATATGATGACATGTTGAAGATCATGTTGAAGGTCTGTCACCTTGTTCAGCAGTTCCCGGTGGTGATGGTCGTAAATGAGCGTTATCGCTCCGGCAACCTCTTCTCCGACCTCCCATTCCTTTGTGACGAGCTCCTGTCGTATGAGATCCCGAAACGCCTCCGACCGGTTGGAGTAATTCTTTTCCCTGATAAGCTCGTCGAATTTCCGGAGCAGTTCGCCTTCAAGCGAAACCCCAAACCGCACCAATCCGGACATAGCGCCTCCCCTGGTACCACTTTTTTTTTGCAGAGTAGCACATGGGAAGCCGGGCGTCAATAAGGGGAGGTGAGGAGGGAGGCGTTCTATGATCTATGTGAAGGAATTGTCTCATCTTTTCCAACCTCGAAGACAGAACTTAGAAGACTTCTTTATCCTGTTCTTTCATTTATCCTTTGAGAAAGGACTGCGACCTCCCGTATAATGTTCCCATGGGCAAGGTATATCTGGTAGGTGCGGGTCCCGGCGACATTAAACTCATCACCATAAGAGGCTTCGAGCTTATCCGCCGGGCCGACGTGCTCGTTTACGACAACCTCGTAAACAAGGATTTTCTTCGATTCGCCGGGGCAGGCGCAGAGATCGTATACGCCGGCAAGGAGGCCTCCCGTCACGAACTTCCGCAGAAGAAGATCAATGCCCTTCTTGCCGAAAAAGCGCGAGACAACAACGTGGTGGTGCGCCTCAAGGGTGGGGACCCCTTTATCTTCGGTCGCGGCGGCGAGGAAGCGGAGCACCTCGCCCGGATGGGGATACCCTTCGAGATCGTTCCCGGCGTTACCTCGGCCATCGCTGTCCCCGCTTATGCCGGCATACCCCTGACCCACCGCGAGCATGCCTCCACCGTGGCCTTCATAACAGGTCACGAAGACGAGAACAAATCGGCGTCCTCCATCAACTGGCACGAATTGGCGGCGGGACCGGACACCCTGGTCTTTCTCATGGGTATGAAGAACCTTCGTAATATCGCCAGACGGCTCATTGATGAAGGCAAGGACCCCGATACTCCTGCCTGTGTCATCCGGTCAGGCACCCTCCCCGCGCAAAAGGTCGTTTCCGCCACCCTTTCCACTATCTCCGATGAAGTGCGCAGGATGCGGCTCACGCCGCCTGGGATCATTGTCGTCGGCAACGTCATCCGCCTGAGGGAAACGCTGAACTGGTTCGAGCGCAAACCTCTCTTTGGAAAAAAGGTTGCAGTGACGCGATCTGAGCACCAGTCCCGCAGGTTCGGCGAACTTCTCACGGACCTGGGCGCTGAACCCGTCTATCTGCCTACCATCGATATCGAACCTATCGTTCCCAATTCCCGGCTTCGCAACGCCATTGACAGGATCTCATCCTATGACGCCATCATCTTTACAAGCGCCAATAGCGCCTCCATATTCTTTGCGCACATGCGGGGATCGGGTAAGGACGCACGGGTACTGAGCCAAGTCACGATCATCGCCATAGGCGGAGCGACGGCCTCACGCCTTGCCGTTTACGGTATAAAGGCTGACCTCGTCCCGGAGAAGTACACATCGGAAGGCATCGTCTCTGTCCTTGAGGCTTTTGGCGTCTCGGGAAAGAGTTTCCTCCTTCCCCGCGCCGAAGATGCCCGTGATGTCATCATTCGATACATCAGGGAGAACGGTGGGAGCTGCAGCGTCGTTCCCATTTACAGGGCAACTGTGCCATCGCCCGCCGAATCTCTTCCCGACGATCTCGATGTAGTCACTTTTACGAGTTCGTCAACGGCCAACAATTTCATTTTGCTTTATGGCAAGGACAAACTGAAGAACAGGATCGTCGCATCCATCGGTCCGGTTACGACGGCAACCCTTATACGGTCAGGCATCAACGTAGATATCGAAGCAAGGCAATCAGATATTCCGGGGCTGATAAGTGCCATCGAGACCCATTTCCAGCCCGACGGGAAAGGCCGCTGATCCTGACGGCCCGTCACCTGTCCCTGTAAGCGAGAACTGAACGGACATATCCGTCCATGTTGATGATGGTATGTCTGGCAGGATCATATGTAACGGTGCTTCCGCTTTCATTGTTCACCAGAACAAGTGTCCGTCCTCGCGGCACCTTTTGAAGCCCGAGGAATACCACGTTCTCTTTTTCCGCAGCTTCCATCGCGGTCTCTACTCAAACAATGAGGCATCGGAACTGCAATAGTCATTTCTTATGTTGCAGAAGGAGGGAAACTCCGAAGATTCCTCGTCCTTTATTGCGAGAACGCAGATTATCTTTCGCTCCCCCTGAAGCATCCTGGCTTCCCGACCATTGACCCATTGCGTCCTGCCGTTCACCAGCTTCACGATCTCCTCCCGCAGGAAGCCCATGACTTCAGTCGTGGGAGGAATGCGGGCGACTTTTGCTGCATCCCTTTTTCTTCTTTATATTTTCTTCCCATCTTGACACCCCCTCTTACGCGTAGTATATTATCATCATGCACAGAGCAGAAACGGTTATCCTCAAACTTAACGCCCCGACATTGAGAAAGCGTATCTGGCTCAATGAGACAGACGAACTCTTCCGCCAGGGGTGCCAGCTGGGCCTCGACTTCGCTCTCGGCATGAAGACGAGCAGCCGTGCAAAGATCCACAACGCGGCCTATGCCGCTATCAAGGTCCTCGGCCTCCCGTCCGACTACTGCAGGATGGCGGTGAACCAGGCTGTCCAGTTGGCACGGTCTCACCACGGTATCAGGGCATCTAAAAGGAAGGCCGGCAAACCCGTACTGCTTAAGAGTCAGGGCATAGGCCTCGGGACACACGCCTACACCGTTAAGGACGGAGTCCTGCGCGTGTCTACCGGGAAGAGGGGCACATACATATGGCTTCCTTTGTGTGTACCTGCCAGATGGAGAGAAAAACTGCAATACATCAAAGGTGACGCCAGACTGTTCCAGCGCCAGGGGGAGTGGTACGTTATGTTCCCCCTTCGCATTCCCCACACGCCTGCCGTTAGTAACGGTGACCCTACGGTCCTGGGCGTTGATCTCGGAGTGGTGCGTATTGCGACGCTGGCAACACCGAAAGGGATTAAAGTATGGAGTGGGAAGCAGATCCGTACCAGGAGAGAACACTTTTCTGACCTGCGTGGCAGGTACCAGGCACACCGGCGCAATGACAGGGTTAAAGCGTCGAAGGGCAGAGAGAGACGCTGGATGCAGGATGTGAACCACAAACTCAGCAAAGAACTTGTAGACATCGCCGCCGGGTACCCGAACCCCGTGCTCGCATTCGAGCAACTTGACGGGATCCGTGACAGGGTCCGAGGTTCCAAGCGCTTTAACAGGATGATGTCCTCCTGGACGTTCAGGGATCTCCTCGACAAGGTGACCTACAAGGCGGCGAACGCAGGGGTGGGGCTTGTCCTTGTCGATCCCAGGCGCACGAGCAGAACCTGTCCACGGTGCGGCCACGCCACGCGCTCCAACAGACCCACACAGGCAGACTTCCGATGTGTCTCCTGTGGCTACCGCGGTAATGCCGATGCGGTAGCAAGCATCAACATCGCTGCTGCGGCGGTTAATCTGCTGCAGCAAGGGGCGCTTGACACGCCCCGGCCCGGGAATATGGGCCGGACCGCTTCTGTTGCGAAGCGGCCTGATGGAGCAAAGGTATGAGCGGTGCAAACTGTTCATATAGACTCCAACCTCGTAAGTTCCTTTCAGGAATCCCACGACTGAAGTCGTGGGAGGATGTCAAGAGGATGGTCCGCAGGAAGAGTGTAACGTGCACCCGGGACAGCGGCGAAGAAAAGGCCGGGACTTTTGCGGCCTCATTGGTGTCGTTATGTCCCGGCCTTAGTGGAATGGTGCGACTACAGGGGTTTGTTGAAAAAGATTTTATATGAGAAACGCAGATGGCGCTGATGTAATTTTACCATCATGCCAAATGGAGTGCTCAAACTGCAATTTTGCTAACCCTCTTCGCCTTTTGGACCTTCTCTTGAGTCCTTCGGGAGGCCGCGCGCTTTGACCTTTGCCTTCGGGGCGACGACAAGTTCCTTGAACCGGGTGTAAGCGGCCCTCCCAAGTTCGATCGCTTCGGGAAGGCCCGTCATTTTCAGCTCCGCCTTTCTGGCGTGAAGGGTCCAAAGCTCGACATGGTTCCGATTGATGATCGTGGAGCGGTCGAGAAGAACGAACATATCGCCGGGAAGACGTCTCTCCCAATCCCGCAGTGATGACCGCACCATGAAACGCTCGCCTTGAACATTGTAGACATTGGTGTAGTTTCTCTCGGAAAAAATAGCGACGATGTTGCTGACAGATACAAAGGAGGACTTCTTTCCCGTATTGAGGAAAACCTGGTCGGCGGCGGAAAAGATCTCTCCTGCCGGGTCAAAGGAAGGCAGACGGAACGCGGCCCTTCTGAGAGCATTCTTGAGACGCTCCGGATCAATGGGCTTCAAGAGATAATCCAGAGCGTTTACCTCGAACGCCCTTATGGCATACTGGTCATAGGCCGTCACGAAGATAACGGAAGGAGGGTCTTCGAGGCGTTCCAAGAGATCGAAGCCGGAACCTCCGGGCATCTGGATGTCAAGGAATACCAGGTTGGGATGCATATCAGCTATCATCCTTTCCGCTTCGTCCGCGCTTTTTGCATCGCCGACTATCCTGACATCCCGCTGGTCATTCAGGAGTTTTGTCAGGTTTTCCCGTGCAAGCCGTTCATCGTCCACGATGACGGCCCGGATCTCCTCAGAGTCTTTCCTCATTCTTCTTTCTCTCCTCTCCGCGGGATTTCCACGGTGACCATTACCCTGTCATTGTTTTCGCCGACCTTCAGCCGGCAGTGTTCACCGTAGGTAAGATTCAGCCTTGTGCGTATGTTTTCAAGCCCGATGCCTCCGTACCCTTTGTCGGCTTCGGCGTCTCGGAAGATCCATTTCCCCGTGTTTGCCACTTCGATCCTGACAAATTCCCCCGCCTCCATACACGTTACGTCAATCTTGAGGGGAATGGCAGATGTCTTCATCCCATGCTTGACGGCATTTTCAACGATGGGCTGGATTAGAAGCTCGGGTATCATGGCGTCCCCGATCTCCTCCGGCAGGGTGATCGAAATGACAAGATCCTCCTCAAATCGCACTTTCTCAAGATTGAGATAGCTTTCGATAATACTCACTTCCTGAACAAGGGAAACCATGCCCGATTCCCGTGAGGAAAGAGTGGAACGCAGGTACCGGGACAGCTGCCGGATGAGTTCCGCGATCCTGTCCGGGTCCGTCTTCGAAAGGGCATCCAGGGAATTAAGCACGTTGAAAAGAAAGTGGGGATTGATCTGGTACCTCAGCGTCTCCAACTGCGCCTCAACGAATCTTCGCTGCGCCTCCTCTGCCCGGCGGCGTTCTCCTTCTATCTCTTTCTTTTCCGTAATGTCATTCAACAACCCCTGGGCCCTGACGAGCCTGCCCTCTTCGTCATGGTCCGCGCTTGCATATATGGCACCTGTCCTCTGCGACCCGTCATGCCGCACAAAAACGATCTCGAGGTCCCTGACGCTGCCGGCCTTGTGCAGTTCCTCCAGAAGAAGGATGCTCCCATTGCCGGGACAATGATCTGCGATATTGGTCCCCAGAACCTGCGCCGGCAGATCATAACCGAACAGATGCGCAAAGGCTGGATTCACATTCAGCAGGAGACCCTCGGGACTTATGACAAATATCCCTTCCACCGCGTTCTCATAGATCCCTCTGTAGAGGCGCTCCGCCTCTTCGAGCGCCGAATGGCTCTCCTCAAGGCTCTGGGCCATCGCGTTCAAACCTTTCCCCAGGCGGGCGACCTCATCGGTGCCCTTGATCTCCATGCGCCGGTCAAGACAGCCCGCTTCGATCCCACGGGCCAGGTCCATGCACTGGCCAAGCCTCCTCAGCAACGGATGAGCAACGGCAAAAGCGCCCCCCCATATACCAAAGAGCATGCTGATCAGTGTGCCTGCCGTCACCCGGCCCATTGCATGGATGGGCCTCATGGCATCCTTCTGCGGTTTCTCGACGACGAAGAACCACTCGGGCTGAGGTGTCCTGCAGAACGCGGCCAATTGTGTCCCGCCAGACGAACGAAAGCGGAGAAAACCATGGGGGCGTGACAGCATGTCCTTCGGGATGGGAATATCCGGTTGTTCGTACGCCCCAGCCTCAATGGCACACCTCTTCATCATAAAGGGGGTACCGGAGCATATACGTTCCGACTACGGGTCCGAGTTCACTGCGAAGGCGGTAAGGAGATGGTTGGGAAGGCTCGGGGTAACAACGCTCTTCATAGAGCCGGGAAGCCCGTGGGAGAATGGCTACATCGAATCATTCAACGGGAAGTTACGGGATGAACTCTTAAACGGCGAGATCTTCGCCACTCTCCTTGAGGCCAAGGTGTTGATCGAGAACTGGAGAAGGAACTACAATACAATCAGACCACACAGCTCGCTTGGATATAAACCGCCAGTCCCAGAGGCGGTAATGCCCGGGAAGGGATATCTTATGGAAAGACTAACTCTGAAGGTAGTACAATGAGTGGGGGCAGGTCAGTCTCACTCTGCCTGGCTATCAATGCGGCGGTCCTCTCCAGTTCCGTCCTCGTCGCCGACCCAAGACGTTTTCTTGCGGACCTGTATGTCAGCAGAGAGGATAGAAAAACCCCCGACGAGGCCATCATCGAAAATACAAGAATGAGTTTTCTGCGAAAGGTCATGATCAAAATGTCGGGGAAATCGCGCCGCCGAAAACGACTGGGCCGCCATACGGCCTGCCATGATCGCCTCCAATCAGCGCCTGTCCAGTTTGTATTCGGCACCCCCCCGATCGGAAAAATACTCTCATGGACCATGGTCGATTGTCAAGAAAGAGTGCAATGGGTTATGGGTTATGGGTTATGCTGCCTGTGACCCATAGTCTGTCTTTTCCTTCAGATGTAGTTCTCGAGAAACAATGAAATGGCCTTCTCCACGCTGCCGGGTTCCTTTTCCTCCATTTCCCGGATGGACTTCTTGATGCGAAAACCGGTGAGCTCATCTCCCAGGTCATCGAGACTGCGGTAGACACCTGAGCGTCTTCCAAATCGGTATACGAGCCTTTGCTCGTAAGACAGGCCGAAATAACGGTCAATGGTCTCGAGAAATCTCTTCTTGTCCAGGGGGAGTCTTCCGTCGATCTCTTCCAGGAGGTTGAGTATGTGGTCGCTCTTTATATAGCTGTCGATACCTTCAAGACTCTCGATGAGAAGTCTCTCTTCCCTGAGGATGTCCTCTTCGTCGGGAAGAAGGAAATCGCCTGTTTCCAGTTTCTCATAGAGCGGCATGGTCCTGAGCACCTTCAGGGTGCGGAACCGTATATAATCGGGGTCGATATGATTGAGAACATCGGCGGTATCAAGGGCATGTTCCCTCCACCATTTCCTTCCGCCCATACCGAGCACCACATACTCGGAAAGCTCGATCCCGGCGTCCTTGACCTTCCTGCCGCAAAGTATGTGGTCATCCCTGGTCGTGCCCTTATTCATGTACTGCAAGAGCGGATCGTGACCGGATTCCAGACCCACGTGAAGTCTTGTCAGTCCCGCCTCTTTCATCTCTTTCAGGTTTTCCGCCGATATGCTCCTCGCTATGGTGCGGGACCGGGCGTAGGACGTCACACGGTCGATGCTGGGGAAGGTCCCCTTCAGGTACCTCAACGCATCAATGAAGACATCCGCCTTCATCACGGGAGAGTTCGCGTCCTGGATGAAGACGTTCTTACAGCCGAAATACATCCATACAGCCACGGACTTGTAGCTCTCATTGATGACGTGGCTGTCGAACACCTCCTCGACCAGTGAATCGGTTATTTTGCCGGAGAAACCCCTTTCCCGCGACAATTCCCGGATATCGTCATGGATGCTCTTAATGGTATCGATGTCCGACTTGATCTCATCCAGGGAACGCTTCTCGAAACGCTTTCCCTTGTAGACCTGACAAAAGAGACACTTGTTCCAGGGGCAGTTTCTGGTGAACCGGACAAGGAGACTGTATGCTTCGTTCGGTGGCCGTATGGGCCCTATTTCATATCTTAGTGATCTTTTCACTCATTCCTTGTCTACGTGAACGGCGAATGCCGGTGTAGACGCCTTTGACATGGCTTTCTTTCTCTTCGGGTTCTGGGCTGCTTTCTTCCTTTTTCTCTTTAATTCCGTCTTTTTGGAGAGAGATGGCATATGATCCTCCTTGCATTTTTGTCAACATACCATATAACCCCCAATGTTTTCAAGAACGTAAAAGACGAGTGATGGGGGATGGGAAATATTGTTCAACTTTGAACAATATTTCCCAGACCGGGAAAATCATGCTAGTATAATGGCATAGCGCGGTTTAGCACTGCAGGCCCGATATCCGGCATGATCGTCACCGTCTCGCTGCGCTGGTTGTCTCAGGATTTTCACCGATATGCCATGCCGGGCCTTGTCTCCATATATTCCCGGTTGCATTGCTCCGGGAAAGGGGTGCATAGAAAACATGAAAAACTCCCCCGATGAAATCCACCAATCTTCCGATGCCGCTGACCCGATGGAATCCGGAGGAGGCGTCACCGGCGCGCAGGCCGGCGGTCGCCGCGCAGCGGAAGACGAGGAACGACTCCGCCTCATAGCCGACTCCCTGCCCACTGCAATAGTATATATAGACAGAGATTTTCGATACCGCTTTGTCAACAAGACCTACGAATCGTGGTATGGCAGGACAGGCGACAACATTTGCGGGAAACGGGTCGAAGAGGTCATGGGCCCCCCGGAATGGTCTACAGTCCGGGGATACATCGAGAGGGCCCTCGAGGGAGAGACAGTGGTCTTTGAACAGGAGATCTCTGACAGGGCCGGTGCTCCCCGCCATGTCAGGAGCAAGATCATGCCTTACGCGGGACCGGGGTCACAGATAGAGGGTGTGTACGCGCTGATCTCCGACACCACGGAAGAAAAGCACATCGAGGCGGCCCTGCGAAGGAGCGACCACCGCTACCAGACGCTTTTTGAGAATATACCCGTGGGGATATGCATCAATACCCCCGACGGCAGGATAATATCCTACAATTCCGTGCTGCAGAGGATGACCGGGTATACCCGGGCCGAGATCTCCACCATGAGAACCCGGGATTTCTATGCCAACAGCCATGACAGGCAAATGCTGTTGAAGCACCTTAAGAACAAGGCGGCGCTGCGCAACTACCTTGTCGATCTTCGGCGCAAGAACCGCAAGATATTTCGAGCACTCGTCAGCATCGTGCCCCATTCCACAGCCGGTGAAAACACCATCCTGACGGTGGTGCAGGACGTCACGGAATACAAAAAGACCGAGGAGGCCCTCATCGAGTCGGAGCGGCGTCTGACGGATATCATCAACTTCCTTCCCGACGCCACCTTCGCCATTGACAAGGAAGGTCGGGTAATCGCCTGGAACAGGGCCATGGAGGAGTTCTCCGGTGTCAGGGCCATCGATATCCTGGGAAAGGGCAACCAGGAATACTCCCTGCCTTTTTACGGAAAGCGTCAACCTGTTCTCGCCGATTTCGTCCTCAAGCCCGACAGGGACGCCGAAAAACACTATTCTTTCATGACAAAGGAAATGGACCGTCTCGTCGCCGAGC
Organism: Syntrophorhabdaceae bacterium; assembly: GCA_028698615.1. Classification (NCBI taxonomy): domain Bacteria; kingdom Pseudomonadati; phylum Thermodesulfobacteriota; class Syntrophorhabdia; order Syntrophorhabdales; family Syntrophorhabdaceae; species Syntrophorhabdaceae bacterium. Next base: position 12,267 of record JAQVWF010000010.1, on the reverse strand, counting down.
CCCTGGAGCCCCTCATGCTGCGCGGCCGCCCTCTTTATATCTGGGCAAAGGCAAGCCCCATATACGACCTTGACGGCAACATAACCGGGGTCATACAGTCCGTCAGGGACGTCACCGCCCAGAGGGAGGCCGAGCAAAGACTGAGGGAGTCGGAGGAGCGCTACCGGACGGCCATTGAATGTTCCAGTGACGGCATCGCCATCGTAAGGGGCAACGTCCATCTATTCGTAAATAGACGCTTCTGCGACATCTTCGGGTTCGATTCACCGGACGAGGTCATCGGCCAGACACACGTCAGGACAATCGACCCCGAGGACCTCGAAAGGGTCCAGAACATAAACGAAAGACGGCAGCGGGGAGAAGAGGCCCCTGACAAATATGAGTTCAAGGGCAGAAGAAAAGACGGTTCCGTCATCTATATAGAGGTGTCGGCGACGGGCACGACATACCGCAACGAACCGGTGACACTGGCATATCTGCGGGATGTCACAGAGCGCAAGCTTGCATCCGACACCCTCAGAGACAGCGAAATGAGGTTTCACGCGATTTTTGATAATGCCAATGACGCCATATTTCTCCTCGATCAGGACACCTTTGTGGACTGCAACCGTAAGGCCCTTTCCATGTTCGCCTGCAACAAGGAAGAGATCGTCGGACAGCCGCCCTACCTGCTTTCTCCCCCCACCCAGCCTGATGGAAGCGATTCGAAAGAGAAGGCCCTCCGAACGATCGAAGCGGCTTTCAGGGGCACACCTCAATTCTTTCGCTGGCGGCACAGGAGGTTCGACGGGACCGACTTCGACACCGAGATCAGCCTCAACGCCCTCGAGCTCGCCGGAAAGATATATCTGCAGGCAATAGTGCGGGAAAAGGAAGAAGGGGACACTTTTTATTGAAATATACGTAATCATATGGTATTTTACAACTCGATCAAATTCGCACGTCTTTCAATTAACGTCGGGGTGCAGGGAACTGTCCGCCGTTAAAGTGCGAAAGACGGAAGACTAAAACCAGGAGGAACAATGTCGAATCTTACCATCAAGCAGTTGCTGGAAGCTGGCGTTCACTTCGGGCACCAGACAAAACGCTGGAACCCCAAGATGAAACCTTATATTTTCGGGGCTCGCAACGGCATCTACATTATCGACCTGCAGAAAACGCTCAAGATGTTCAAGGAAGCCTACAACTTCGTAAAGGAAGTGGCTTCCCGCAACGAGTATATCCTCTTCGTGGGCACGAAGAAACAGGCCCAGGAGTCCATCGCCGACGAATCCAGACGCTGCGGCGCCTTCTACGTCAATAACCGGTGGCTGGGCGGCACGATGACAAACTTCCAGACCATAGAAAAGAGCATCGACCGTCTCAAGAAATACGAGGAGTTGAAGGAAAGCGACATTTACAAGGTCCTCCCGAAAAAGGAGGCCATCGGTATCGAGCGCGAGATAGACAAACTCGAAAAGAACATCGGCGGCATCAAGGGGATGGACAGGCTTCCGGGAGCCATATATGTCGTCGACCCGAAAAAGGAATATATCGCCGTGAACGAAGCAAAGAAATTGGGCATCCCCACCGTAGGCATCGTCGACACGAACTGCGACCCCGATGACATCGACCTCGTCATTCCCGGCAATGACGATGCCATCCGCGCCATCAAGCTCATCACCTCACGCATAGCCGACGCCGTAATGGAAGGTAAGGCCCTTTACATCGAAGAGCTCCAGAGCAAGGATGAAGGATCGGCCGACGAACTCAAGCCGTTTGTCGACGAAAGCGTGTTGGAAGAGGAAAAATACGACGAGTACGAAGCTTAACCAGTTGAGGAGGACTTCCATGGATATTTCTGCTGATGCAGTAAAAAAATTGCGCGAAAAAACAGGCGTCGGCCTCATGGACTGCAAAGAGGCCTTGAAGCATTCTGATGGCGACATGGAAAAGGCCGTCGATTTCCTTCGGGAAAAAGGTCTTGCCAAACTTCAGAAAAGGATGGGAAGGATCGCATCCGAGGGCTCCGTGGCCTCTTACATACATACCGGCGGTAAAGTGGGCGCCATGGTCGAGATCAACTGCGAGACAGATTTTGTGGCCAAGACCGACCAGTTCCAGAACTTCGTCAAAGACGTGGCCATGCAGATAACGGCCTCCAGTCCCCTGTACGTTAAGCGCGAAGACATTCCCCAGGAACACATCGATAAGGAAAAGACCATCTACAAGAACCAGGCCCTCGAATCAGGAAAGCCGGAGAAGATCATCGACAAGATAGCCGAGGGAAAACTCGAGAAGTTCTACCAGGAAGTATGTCTCGTCGAACAGACATTCATCAAGAATCCCGACATCACCATCAAGGAACTCCTCGAGGAGCTTCTCGTAAAGACCGGGGAAAAGATAGTCATCAACCGTTTTGTCAGATTCCAGTTGGGCGAGACACTCCAGGATTGACATGAAATATAAGAGGATTCTCCTTAAACTCAGCGGCGAAGTCCTCATGGGCAGCGAGGGTCATGGCATAGATCATGCCACCGTCGCTGACATCGCCGGCCAGATAGGAGATGTTCGCAAGCTTGGTGTCGAGGTGGCAATAGTGCTCGGGGGCGGGAACATATACCGGGGGAAAAAGGGCGCGAAAGAAGGGATGGACCGGGTCACAGGGGACTACGTCGGCATGGTGGCAACCGTGATCAATGCCCTTGTGCTTGAGGACACCCTCAACAGGATGGGTACGCCCGCGGTGGTGCAGACCGCGCTCAACCTCGAGAAGATAGCCGAGCCCTATAACCATGCCCGGGCCAGGGGTTACCTCGACGAGGGCAAGATAGTCATCTTTGCCTGCGGGACCGGAAACCCTTATTTTACCACGGATACGGCCGCGGCGCTTCGCGCTGTCGAGACAAAGGCCGATATCGTCATGAAGGCCACGAAGGTGGATGGCGTATACGACAGGGACCCCGAGGTCCATGGCGACGCTGTCTTTTACCCTGAGATATCCTACAGCGAGGTCCTCACCAAAGACCTGCAGGTCATGGACCTCACCGCTATCACGCTTTGCAAGGAAAATGACATCCCCATCGCCGTATTCAGCATACGCGTCAGGGATAACCTGAAGAGAGTGGTTCTTGGCGAAAAAGTAGGGACCATCGTGAGGAGGTAGCCTTATGAGCAACGAAGTTATGACGGAACTTGAAGACAAGTTAAACAAATCACTTGCGGCACTGAAGAAAGACTTCTCGAAACTGCGCACCGGCGTCGCCTCGGTGTCCCTTCTGGAAGATATCAAAATAGACTACTACAAGCAGCCTACCCCCCTTAATCAGGTGGCAACCATCGGCGTTTCCGATTCGAGGACAATAACCATCCAGCCATGGGACAACGCCGTCATCGGGGAGATCGAAAAAGCAATCCAAAAATCCGACCTTGGCGTAAATCCCATGTCCGACGGCAAGACCATCAGGATCACCTTCCCGAAACTCACGGAAGAACGCCGGAAAGAGCTTACGAAACAGGGCGGCAAAATGCTCGAGGGCGCCCGGGTTGCCATGAGGAACGTCCGCAGGGACATAAACGAGAAATTGAAGAAAATGGAAAAGGACAAGGCCATCTCCCAGGATGACCTGAAGAAGAGGCAAGACGATGTCCAGAAGGTCACCGACAAGCACATAGAAATGGCAGAAAAGCTCTTTTCCGAGAAAGAAAAAGAGATTCTCTCCATCTGAGCGGCATTATCGATGAGAAAAACGGTTCCTGACAGACTGCCTACTCATGTCGCGATCATTATGGACGGGAACGGCAGGTGGGCAAAACAGCAGAAGCTCAAGAGGGTGGAGGGCCACAAGGTCGGCATTGACTCGGTCCGGGAGATCACCGAGACAGCCTGTGATCTCGGCATACCCTATCTCACGCTCTACGCCTTTTCCAAAGAGAACTGGTCCCGGCCCAGGGATGAGGTCAGGACGCTTATGTTCCTCCTTGGCCTCTATCTCGAAAACGAGCTTCCCATGATGATGGACAAGGGCATCCGCTTCAACATCATAGGGGAAAGGGGCGATTTTTCGAAGTCGCTGCAGACACAGTTCGACGACGTGATGAGGAAGACGGCACGCAACAGGAACCTTGTCCTGACCATCGCACTGAGCTACAGCGGCCGCAGGGAGATCATACGTTCCGTGCGCCTCCTCTGCGAGGACGTGAAGAAGGGCCTTGTGAAGAGAGTAGACGAAAGGGCGTTCAGGCGATATCTCTACAGCCCGGACATACCCGATCCCGACCTTCTTATCCGCACAAGCGGCGAGATGCGGCTCTCAAACTTTCTGCTCTGGCAGGTGGCCTATACCGAGATCTACGTGACCGATATCCTCTGGCCGGATTTTCGAAAACAGGCCTTTCTCGACGCTCTCGCTGAATTCGCGCAGCGTGACAGAAGGTTTGGAAACGTAAAGGAATTCTGATTGGGAGAACTGAAAAAACGGGTCCTCGCGGGCATCTGCATTGCCCCGGTAATCGCCTTTCTCTTCTATATCCTGCCCCCCGTCTGGCTTCTTGTCCTGCTCATGGCCATCTGTGTCGTTGCGGTTCTCGAGGCTGCGTCGCTTGGCGGTTATCACATGAGATACCTCATCGCGGTCCTCGTCATCGCCGGGACGGTCCCTCTTTTTTTGCGCTTCTTCCAGATATACATGCTCTGGGTGATGGCATCGGCATTCATCATCATCGCCGGCAACGCCTTCAACAGAAAGACTCCTGTTGAAGAAGCAAACCGCGACCTGACGGGGCAGACCGCCCTTGTTCTCTTCTGCAACTTTTTCATCCTTGTCCCATTCTTCTATCTCTACCTTCTGAAGGAGCTGGGCGAGATGCTCCCCCTCATTCTCCTCGTGTCGATATGGGCGAGCGACACCTTTGCCTATGCCATAGGAAAGAGATTCGGGAAACACCCCCTGGCGCCTCAGATCAGTCCGAAAAAAACCGTTGAGGGTCTTGCCGGCTCCGCCCTCGGCTCTTTGGTGGTCATTACCGCAAGTTATCACCTTCTCGGATTCAGCATTGCGGGAGCTCTCGTAGTCGGGGCGGCGACGGGCATACTGGGCCAGGCGGGCGACCTTTTCGAGTCGGCATGCAAGAGGGTGTTTAATATCAAGGATTCCTCACAGCTTATCCCCGGGCACGGCGGGCTGCTGGACCGTATAGACAGCTTCATCTTTACGGCGCCTTTCCTTTACACCTGCCTCGTATGGACGCGGTGATCCCATGAAGAAAAAGGTTCTCATACTGGGTTCAACAGGTTCCATCGGCACGGCAACGCTCGAGGTCATAGCCAACGACCCCGCATCCTTCGAGGTCTGCGGCCTTGCCTGCAGGAACAACATAAAACTCCTCAACGAACAGATAGCCCGTTTTAAGCCCCGCGCTGTCTGTGTCTTCGACGAGCACCAGAAGGGCGCGGTCACAGCTCCCGGCGCACACATCCATGCCGGTATCGAGGGCATGAAGGAGATGATCCGCTCTGATGTCGAAACCGTGGTCAACGCCCTTCCCGGCAGCATCGGGCTCGAACCGACCATAGAGGCCCTGCTCTGCGGGAAAACCCTGGCGCTCGCCAACAAGGAAAGCCTTGTCATGGCGGGAAGGATCATCAGGAGGATCCTCGCCGGGACGGCATCCCGCCTCATACCCGTCGACAGCGAGCATTCGGCGCTCTATCAGCTCCTCAAGGGCACGGAAGGGAAGGAGGTCAGGTCCGTCATCATCACCGCCTCGGGAGGCCCTTTCAGGAAGCATACGAAGAAGGCCCTCAAAAAGGTGGAGCTTTCCGAGGCCATGAACCATCCGACGTGGACGATGGGGCAAAAGATCACCCTCGATTCAGCAACCCTCATGAACAAGGGGCTCGAGATCATGGAGGCGCGATGGCTCTTCGATCTCGAACCTGACAGGATAAAGACCCTTGTCCATCCGGAAAGCATTGTCCACGGCATTGTCGAACTCTCTGATAATTCGCTCCTGGCATACATGGCGAGCCCCGATATGAAGATCCCCATTGCCTATGCCTTGAACGACGAAAGACGCCTTCCCTTGCCGTTCTCGCCTCTTGGCCTCGATAAGATCATGAGGCTCACCTTTCATCCTCCTGACCTGAAGCGGTTCCCCTCGATCCGGCTGGCATATGAAGCCCTCGCCGCGGGCGACAGCGCTTCGATCGCCTACAACATGTCCAACGAAGTGGCTGCACAGGCCTTTATCGAGGGACGGATAGGTTTCACCGACATACCGCGCGTCGTCGCCGAAACTCTGGCCGAACGTGCCGGTGAACCAATTGTCGACACCCTTGACGAGGTCCTTGCGACAGCATCGTGGACAAAGGACATCGCAATGACTAAAATACTCGCAATGACTAAAATAACTGATACGGGACGAAAAAAACTATGATCTCCTTTTTGTACTTTCTCATCGCCCTCGCACTGCTTATCCTGGTGCACGAATTTGGGCATTTTATGGTGGCGAGGATCTTCAATATCAAGGTCCTCACTTTTTCCATCGGCTTCGGAAAGAAATTGTTCCGCTTTAAGCGGGGGGAAACTGAATACGCGATCTCCGCCGTTCCTATGGGCGGTTACGTGAAGCTCCTCGGCGAATCGCCCGATGAGGAGATCAAAGAGGAAGAGGAGTCGCGCTCCTTTTCCCACAAACCCCCCTATGTCAGGATACTCGTCGCCATGGCAGGTCCTCTTTTCAATATTCTCCTTGCCCTTTTCGTCTTCTATTTTGTTTCCATCGCCGGCTATAACGTGCCCTCGGCGCGAGTCGGCAAAGTTGCCGAGAACACGCCGGCGCAGGCCGCCGGCATCAAGGCGGGCGACCTCATCGTAAAGATCGATGGCAAGGAAGTGCGCGAGTTCCTCGATGTGGCCTCGAGCATCGAGAAAGCACCGGGCGATACCGTTGAAGTGACCCTTGACCGGGCCGGCACGCCTGTGATCTTGACCATCAAACCCATGGTCATCGAGGAGAAGGATATCTTCGGGGATCCATACAAGCGCAAGATACTCGGCATAGAGAGGTCCGACGAGGTCGTTAAAAGGAGTCAGTCGCCCGGCGCGGCCGTGGGGCTTTCTCTTTACATGACATGGGAATACTCCCGGATAACCGTTGTGGGAATAGCGAAGATCATTCAGGGAAGCATTTCACCCAAGAACATAGGCGGACCGGTCCTTATCTTCCAGGAAGCCAGCAAGAGGGCGAAAAAGGGCATCGGCGATTTCGTCTTCTTCTTCGCACTCATAAGCATCAACCTGGGCATCATCAATCTCCTGCCCATCCCCGTCCTGGACGGCGGGCATATCTTATTCAACGCCGTCGAGATCGTCATCCGCAGGAAGATCTCACGGAGGGTGCAGGAGGTCGCTCAAACGGTTGGACTCGTCGTCCTGCTCCTCATAATGGTCTTTGCCTTTTATAACGACTTTGACAGGATCTTCGATTTCGGCAAGTACTTTCATGGCAGATAGATTCAGACTTGCCGTCGATAACTCCATCGATTGCCTGAACCTCGCCCTGGCGGGGGAAGAAGGTCTCGTCGACGAGCGCAGTATCAAGGAATCGCGCTCTCCATCCCAGATACTGCCGGAGAACGCCCGGGCCATCCTTGAAACCCACGGCCTCACCATGAAAGACCTCGCAGGCCTCGTTGTCACACTTGGACCGGGCTCCTTCACGGGAATCCGGGTGGCCCTTTCATTCTGCAAGGGCATACATGCCGCGACAGGGGTACCTCTCATGGGGGTTCCGACCCTCGATGCCCTCGCCCTCGCCCTGGCGGGCCGGGAGGGTTCATACCTGTGCCCTCTCGTGGACGCAAAGAAGTCGGAGGTCTTTCTGTCCCTCTATCGCGTATCCGAGGGCAGGATATCGCGCCTGACAGGGTACGCAGCCATGAAGCCCGCCGACGTCCCCGGGATCATCCAGACTCCCTGTATCTGTTTCGGCACGGGTTCACGGCTGTGCGAGAAACACCTGTCAGCGATCGAAGGTGTTTCCATCATCCACGATAAATTCGATCAGGTCCGGGGGGAAGCCCTTCTCAATGAAAGACTCTCCATGGTACACCCCGCCGTTTCCGGCTGCCTTAGACCCATTTACGGGCGACGTTCCGAGGCGGAGATCAGGTTCAACGTAACCATCGATTAAAAGAGTAAAAAAAGAGCCCGAATTAGTGTATAATATGTACCGGTTTATCCGGTAGTTCGGGGTTGACCGAACCTTTTTAAGCTACATAAGCTGGATCCGCGTGATCTTCCAGGGAGGAAACGTTGAAGAGTATCGCCGAGATAAATGAAAGGATAAAGAAAGGCAAGGTTGTAGTGGTAACTGCCGATGAAATGGTGGAGATAGTGAAGAAGAACGGGACGAAGAAGGCCGCGCAGCAGGTCGACGTCGTCACGACAGGCACCTTCGGCCCCATGTGCTCAAGCGGCATGTTCATGAACCTCGGCCATTCCAAACCCAGGATCAAGATCGGTGGCGGCAGGTGCTATCTCAACGACGTCCCGGCATATTGCGGGATAGCCGCCGTCGATATCTATCTCGGCGCCACCTCCATGCCTGATAACGACCCCAGAAACACCGTTTATCCCGGCGCCTTCAAATACGGCGGAGGGCACGTCATAGAAGATTTCGTGAGCGGCAAGGCCATCAGGCTTGACGCCAGCGCTTACGGCACCGACTGCTATCCGAGGAAAAAGATAGAGACCTATATCAACAAGGAAACCGTCAACGAGGCCTACATTTACAGCCCCAGGAACAGTTACCAGAACTACAACGTGGGCGTCAACGTCTCGAACAGGGTCATCCACACCTACATGGGGGTCATCAAACCGAATCTGGGGAGTGCCAATTACTCCAGCGCCGGCCAGTTGTCACCTCTTCTCAAGGACCCCAAGTACAGGACGATCGGAATAGGCACCAGGATCTTTCTCGGTGGCGGCGTCGGGTACGTGGCATGGAACGGCACGCAGCACAACCCCTGTGCCCCCAGGACCCCGGAAGGATTACCAAAAGGGGGTGCCGGCACCCTTGCCGTCATTGGCGATGCGAAGCAAATGTCGGGCAATTATCTCAGGGGCGCAAGCTTTCTCGGCTATGGGCCCACGATGTTCGTGGGGTTGGGAATACCCATACCCGTCATCGATGAGGAGATGGCCTTTTTCACCTCCCGGAGCGATGAGGATTTCTATGCCCAGGTCGTGGACTACTCCTCGGACTATCCCCAGCGTGTTCCGGGAAGCCTCTGTGAGGTCACATATGCCCAGTTGAAGTCCGGGAGAATAACCGTCAAGGGAAAGGATGTGCCCACCTTCCCCATATCAAGCTATTCAAAAGCCCATGAGATAGCCTCCACCCTGAAGACATGGGTGGAAACGGGCAGTTTCCTGCTCACCAATCCTGTGGAGCCCTTGCCGGGCGTCGACTCGGGCATTAGCCTGGTCACGCTCGACGAACGGACACCGGAGGAGATGCAATAGGCCATCCCCCAGGGATTTCCGTGGACGTCACATCATGAAGAAACGCGCCATATCACTGATATCCGGCGGCCTTGACAGCGCCGTCGCAACAAAGCTCATCATGGAGCAGGGCATCGAGGTGATCGGTCTCCACTTCAGTTCCATATTCGCGAGCAAACGGGACAGGCTGCGGGGCCACAAGGCATTGCGTACAGCCGATGAACTCGGCATCAGGATCATCACAAAGACAAAGGGGGAGGATTATATCGAGATCATCAAGAACCCCCGTTACGGATACGGAAAGAACATGAACCCCTGCATCGACTGCAGGATCTATATGCTGAACCTGACGAGAGAACTTCTCCCTGAACTGGACGCATCCTTTGTTGTCACCGGGGAGGTACTGGGCCAGCGGCCGATGTCCCAGCGCCGCAATACCATAGAGCTTATCGAGAAACGAAGCGGACTGACAGGTCTTATCGTGAGGCCTCTTTCTGCCAGGCTCTTCCCGCCAAGCATCCCCGAACAAGAAGGTATTCTTGACAGGGAGAAGCTCCTTGATATTTCCGGCAGGTCCCGACACATGCAGTACGAACTCGTCGAGACCTACAAGCTCACAGAGTTCGACATGCCCGGAGGGGGATGCCTGCTTACCGATCCCATCTTCTCGAGAAAACTCAAGGACCTCATGGCGACGGACAAGGCCTACACGACGCAGGACATTGAGCTTTTGACCATAGGCAGGCACTTCAGACTGTCCCCCTCGGCGAAGTTCGTCGTCGCCCGGAACGAACGGGAGAACGAACAGTTGGGCGTGATGAGGGAGAGCTCATACACCACCGTGGATCCCGTCGATTTCAAGGGGCCCCGGGGAATCCTCAAGGCCGAAGAACCCTCCGAGGAGGTGCTTCTCATGTCGGCCCGGATCATTGCCCGCTATGGCAAGGACGTGCCGCGGACAGCAAAGGTGGAGATCGACAACGGCACGATCAGGATCTTTTCCTTTCACCCGGAAGCAATTGACAGCGACGCCATGCTGATACAGCAGGAGATGCCATGAAATTCCTTGACAACATATATGTTTACCCCTGGACCTCATACGAGGCGAACAACTGCAACACCGTCTTCATCGACGGACCGGTGCCGACGCTCATCGATCCCGGACACAAGAACTTTCTGGGTAATGTCATGAACGGCATGGCCCAGGACGGCAAGAACATCGAGCTTGTAAAGCTCGTTATAGGCACTCACGGTCATCCCGACCATATGGAAGCTGTCGATGCCTTCGACGGCGAGACCATGAGGGCGATAGGCCGGGTGGAGTTCGATCATCTTAATGATACCGGCAGAGACCTCTATCTCATGACAGGCTGCGAAATGCCGAAGAAACCCTATTCCTTCTATCTCAACGAGGGTGAATTCGCCATCGGCGACGTTATCTTCCAGGTGATCCTCACCCCCGGTCACTCTCCGGGATCGTTGTGCTTCTACTGGAAGGAAAAGAAGCTCCTCATATCGGGGGATACCCTTTTTTACATGGGCGTGGGAAGGACGGATCTGCCCGGCGGGAACACGGAGGCACTCAGCCGCAGTATCGCGAGGCTCGCCACTTTAGACATTGAATACCTCATCCCGGGCCATGGAGAAGTGGTCAGTGGACGGGATATGGTCGAAAAGAACTTTAAAGTGATAATGAATGAATTCTTTTGAACCGGGTCCAAGATTGTCATTGACAATTCCACCCGTAAGTATATATTTGAAGTGTCAGTTTCATAGGAGGCAACAGTGAGATTTCCCGACGAATACTTGTGCAAATTGTGCGGATACTCTTTTCTCGATGGCGAAGTGCCCGAATTGTTCTGCCCCAATTGCGGGAGCAGTCAGGTTATCAAGGAACTCAGCTATGATGAATTCCTTGACGATGAAGATGCATTCATCACGATGCTGCGGTACGATGAATACAAGAACAAGGGAGCTTAGAACAGCAAGACAGTTCAAGGCCGCAGTAGAGGCATCCGGCCTGAGCAGAAATAATTATTGACATTTTCCGGGTTTGGGTGTTTCATATTACCCGGATGCCGCTTGGATCCTGACCTGGACCGAGACGGAAGGCGCGAAGCAACGGTAACCTTCTGACGCGAGTTCAGAAGGTTTTTTGTTTATAGAGGATCATGATGAACAAGATAACCGTACCAGCGCTCAAAGGCATGAAGGGCCAGCGCAAGATAACCATGCTCACTGCCTACGATCATCCGACAGCCCGAATCCTTGACAACGCGGGCGTGGACACCATCCTTGTAGGCGACTCCGTTGGTCCCGTCGTTCTGGGTTATACCAACACCATCCCCGTTACCATTGATGAAATGATCCACCACACCCGGGCGGTCGTACGAGGTATCAAGCGGGCCCTGCCCATAATCGATATGCCTTTCATGTCCTACCAGGAAAGCATCGAGCAGGCAAAACGCAATGCCGGCAGGATGTTGAAGGAGAGCGGCGCCGAAGCGGTGAAGCTCGAAGGCGGCGTCACCATGCACGACACCATACGGGCCATTGTTGATGTAGATATCCCCGTTGTCGCCCATATCGGCCTCACCCCGCAGTCCATCCATCGCATGGGGGGATACAAGGTGCAGGGCAAGGGTAAGGACGTCGAAAAGCTCATCGACGACGCCAGGGCCGTGGAAGCGGCAGGCGCGTTCATGGTGGTCCTTGAGTGCGTTCCCAGACAGCTGGCCAAAGAGATCACCGAAATGCTGACGATTCCCACCATAGGTAT
>JAQVWF010000009.1:77930-81906 GCA_028698615.1 Syntrophorhabdaceae bacterium | reverse complement strand
TCAAGAAGACAGGTTGTTGGCAATGGGTGACAGGTGATTGGAAAGGAATTCGTTCCTATGACCTGTCACCCATTGCCGGCAGTTAAAGAAAAACAGGCTTCACGGTCGAAGCCTGTCGGTTGATTCGAGTTGGGAGAAGAGCGTTAGCCCTGTTTCTTTACCGCTCTTCTTATCATGACGTAACCCTTTGCCGGGCCGGGTATGGCGCCTTCGATGAGGAGGAGGTTTGTGTCGCCGCGAACATCAATGATCTTGAGGCTCTGGACCGTGACCTTCCTGAAGCCCATGTGACCGGGCATCTTCTTGCCTTTATAGGTGCGACCGGGGGTCATGTTCTGCCCGATGGAACCGCCGTGCCTGAAGGCTTCATGAGAGCCGTGGCTTGCAGGAGCGCCGGCGAAGCCGTGACGCTTCATGACGCCGGCGAAGCCTTTGCCCTTGGATGTCCCGGTAACGTCAACGAAGTCACCGGGTTCGAATATATCCACGGAGTAGATGGTGCCAACTTCGTTGGCCTCGAGGTCTTCCGGCGCTACCTTGAATTCCTTGAGGATCTGGGTGGGCGTGACGTTGGCCTTCTTGAAATGACCTGTCTCGGGCTTGTTGACCCGCTGTACCTTGATGACTTCGTCAAAACCGACTTGAACCGCATTGTATCCTTCCCGGTCAGCGGTTTTTTTCTGGACCACATAGCATGGACCGGCTTTTATGACCGTAACGGGGACAACGTTCCCGTGTTCATCGAATATTTGAGACATACCGAGTTTTTTGCCTATAAGACCTAATGCCATGATCGACACCTCCGAAAAATTGTAACATCATAGTCAAAAACTCCTCGAAAGTCAAGATGAATTCCGTCAAAACGCCCGCGCGGGCGGGCAATGGCCCTGTCGGGGAGGCCGCAAAAAAAACTTAATTAATAATGTTTTCGTCCGAAAAACACAGTATACGACTATGACCTACGCCATGCCAAGAGAGCAGTTGATCAATCGTGCCAGCGAGATCAAGGTGATCCCGACGTTGGACGGCATCGTGAACAGGGTGTTCACAGTGCTTGGCAACAACAACTCGTCATTCAACGATCTCTCCGATGTGGTCAGGTACGATCAGGCCATTTCCTCCAAGATAATCAGCATCGCAAACTCGGCATACTACAGCAGGGGCATCGAGATATTTAACCTCCAGCGGGCCATGCTTACCATTGGATTCGAGGAGGTGCGCAGCATTGTGAGCTGCATCCTGTTGATGGAAGGCATCATCAAGATGCTCAAGCTCAAGGAGGAAGACCTCCTTTCGCTGTGGAAGCATTCCATCGAGGTGGCCTCCGCGGCGCGGGTGCTCTCTGAACGGCTCCTTATCGAGGATCCGCAAAAGGCCTATACCGCATCCCTGCTGCACGATATCGGGAAGATCGTCTTCTATCTCGCCCTTCCCGATTATGCGGAAATGCTGAAGGGAATGAAAAGCACCGGTGATATGGTTGCCTTCGAGCGCGACCAGTTTGGCATCGATCATCAGGAAACGGGATATATCATAGCCGTGAAATGGAAGTTTCCCCATGATTTCGCCCGCGTCATCCGCGGCCACCATGGCGACCACAGCTCCAACCAGCAGGATGCTTTGCTCCGGATCGTGAACGCGTCGGACCGGTTTTCCACGCATACATTGAACAGCCGCTCGACAGAAGCCTTCATACTGGACAAGGAACGGGGTGCCATAGCTCTGGAAGTTGAGAAGATCATGGAATTTCTCCAATTGGGTTGACACGATGAAATGGGAAGACCTTCAGACTGAATCAATGAAGCTCCAGTGGAACTTCTACGAGAGAACCATAAACAATTATTCCATCATCATGCGCATAATGAGCAGCGCCGAAGAAGATATGCTCATAAGCCATGTCCCCAGGATCTTCGTGGAGGAGTCCTTTTTCGACATGTGCAAGATCATGGTCGATGAGGACGGGATCATACACGAGGGTTCCTACAGCATCGATGATACCCTGAACAGCCTCGACTATGCGACAGTCGCAGCCTTTAACGGAAATTCCAGCACGGCCTCATTGGTCGACGACGTCTTCGGCTACGGTCTTCTCTACATATATCCGATCAGGAAAGAGCTTAAGACGATCGGATATCTCGTCCTGGGCAAGAGATACTACATGGACCTGGAACTGAGACTCGTACGGGAACTGGACATAGTCTGCGACATATATAACCGGTCCCTGCTTCTGGGCAACGGAGGAGTCAGCCGCAAGAGGCTGCATTCGACGGCCACCTTCGAGACGGTTCTGGAGGTGTTCCCCGATCCCCTTATCCTCATCGATAGGAAAGGCTACATCTGCTATGCGAATAAGAACGCAAAAGCGCGGTTCGAGACCAGAAAGGGTTTTCTCCTTGGTGAACGCGTCGACAAGGCCATCCCCGGCCTGCCGGAAGACCTCGTCAAGAAGAACCGTCCCTTCCGTGGGGAGATAAATTACAAATCACCGAACGATTACAGGATGTTCCGCGTCGAGAGCTTTCCCGTCAAGGAGGCGGACGAAAAAGGAGAATGGCGGGCCATCATCTTCAAGGATGTGGTGGAGATGAAGGTCAGCGAAGAAGAGCATCTTGTCAGGAAACGAACGGAGAGCATGGGTATGCTCGCGGGCGGGATCGCCCACGACTTCAACAACATGCTCACGGGCATTCTCGGGTATGCGGCCTTGATGAGGAAACTCCTTTCCGACGCAAAGCTATGCCGCTACGCAGAGGCGATAGAGCATTCCGCCCAGCGCGCCTCAAAACTGACGCGGCATCTCCTTAACTTTTCGCGCCGGCAAAAGAGGTCTACGGGGTTTGTGGATATCAACGCGCTTCTCGACGACGTGCTGTTCCTATTGAAAGCGAGTTTTTTCAATGTCCGGATAGAAAAAAACTTTGAGAGCTCTCTTCCCAATGTAAAAGGCGACGAAGCGGAATTACAAAACGTCTTTCTGAACCTTTTCGTCAATGCAAAGGATGCGATGGAAGGCCAGGGCCTGCTGCGGATCACAACGTCACGACAGAATAGCGGCTATATCTGCATCGAGATACAGGACACCGGCAAGGGGATCGATGAGGCGCTGCAGCACAAGATATTTGAACCCTATTTCTCCACGAAGGAGAGTGCTTCCAATCTCGGCATGGGCCTGTACCTTGTCGACAAAGTAATCAAGGAACATGGGGGTTTCATCGAGATAGCCAGCGAAAAGGAGAAGGGGACCGTTTTCAGTCTCTATTTGCCTACACCGTCGCCGTGTGTTCCGGAGGCAGAACCGAAGGAAGCGCCACGCCTGAACCAGAGCATGGGCGAGAAGACCATCCTCATTGTTGATGATGAGGACCTGATCCGCGAGCTGTTCAGGGGTATCCTGTCCGAAACGGGTGCCAGGCTTCTTGAAGCCGACAATGGCGAGGATGCTCTCCAGATATACATGCAGCACCAGCATGAGGTCGATCTCGTGATCCTTGATGTGATCATGCCGGGAATAAAGGGAGACGAGGTCCTCCGCCGCATACGAAAGGCCCGTGCAGACATAAAGGTCATCATTTCAAGCGGGTTCATGAGCGAGCAGCAAAGGACAAGACTGAAGGAATACAAGGTCGATGGCTTTCTCGACAAACCCTTCAAAGACGACGACGCCCTGTCGATGATAGCGGAAGTGTTGGGAAAAGATCAGGACGGGTGATAGGGCTGCCAGTCACCTGCCTTTCAAATTCTCTTTCGCTCTCCACCTTCTGTGTGATGCCACGGCGAAGCGATGGGCTTCGTCGCGCATTTTCACTATTTCCCTGAAGACGGCTGAAGCCCGGGGAAGGGCCAGGGGGTTCTTTCTCGCCGGCACGTAGATGATGTCCTCCATTCTCTTTCGGCGCTCCCCTTTTGCTATGGAGATAATGTCCCTGTCAACATGATTGGCGCTGAGCACCTTGTGTGCCGCGGCGAGCTGTCCCTT
>JAQVWF010000009.1:68712-77830 GCA_028698615.1 Syntrophorhabdaceae bacterium | reverse complement strand
CACCCTCGGAAAAGGCCCAGGCGTCGCGGTTCTTCCCGAAGTGCTCATGGACGTGCTGTTTTTCCGTCATGGCCTTGATGGCCTGATAGCGCTCCTTGAGAACATGCGCCCCTTCAAAATCCCAGGCGGCAGCTTTCTTTGCTATGCGGCCCTGAATATCCTTGAGGACCTTCTCGTCCTTCCCGGAAAGGAAATCCCGCACTTCATCGATGGTCCTGGCATAGTCGGCGGCGTCGACGGGCATGACGCACGGCCCCGGACATTTGCCGAGTTCATGGAGCATACAGGGCCTTTTCCTCTTCCGGAAGATCGTTATCTTGCATTTTCTGATGGGATAGAGACCCTCCATGAGCCTCAGAATGTCCCGAACGTCACGGCCGTGAGGATAGGGCCCGAAGTAGAGGGAGCCGTCATCGACGATCTTGCGTGTCGCGAAGAGGGCAGGGTAGTCATCCTGAATGGTGAGCTTTAGCGATACATAGGATTTGTCGTCCTTGAGGACAATGTTGTACTTCGGGGTATGCTGCTTGATGAGATTGTTCTCCAGGAGAAAGGCTTCCTTTTCATTTGCCGTAAGGATAAAATCTATGAGGTGGACCGCTTCCACCAGTATCTGCGTCTTGATGTCTTTTATGTCGCTGCGAAAATAGCTCTTCACGCGGTCACGTATGTTCTTGGCCTTGCCTATGTAAATGATCTCATCGCCGCCGTCTTTGAAGAGATAGACTCCCGGTGATGCGGGCAAGCCCTCGATCCTTATCTCGGGGATCACAGGGTGAGCTCCATCTTTTCAATGGAAAGGAGCCTGTCGCGAAGCAGGGCAGCCTTCTCGAAATCCCATTTCTTTGACGCGTCGGCGATCTCTCTCTTCAGCCTCTTGACCATTTTCGAGAGCTGTTTCGGTTTTATCCCTTTTACATCCAGTTCGTCGACGGGCATCTCGTAGTAATCTTTCTCATAGATGGACGAAAGGACATCGACGATGGACTTGCGGATACCCTCCGGAGTGATGCCGTTGCGTTCGTTATATTCGCGCTGAACGACCCGCCTGCGCTCGGTTTCGTCGATTGCCCTGCGCATGGACTGCGTGATAGTGTCCGCGAACATGATGACCCTGCCGTTGAGGTTTCGGGCGGCGCGGCCGCAGGTTTGAATGAGAGATGTCTGGGAACGCAGGAAACCTTCCTTGTCGGCATCGAGGATGGCGACAAGGGAGACCTCGGGGAGATCGAGACCTTCCCGCAGGAGGTTCACGCCGACGAGAACGTCGAATTTGCCCAGCCTCAGATTTCTCACGATGGCGACCCTTTCGAGTGTGTCGATATCGGAATGGAGGTATTTTGTCTTGATGCCCCTGTCGATGAGAAAGTCGGTAAGGTCCTCGGCAAAACGCTTGGTAAGGGTTGTAACCAGGACCCGTTCCCGTGCCTCTATGGCTTTCGTCATCTCGACTATGAGGGTCTCCACCTGGTCCTTCGCCGGTTTGAGAATGATCTCCGGATCCATGAGCCCCGTGGGACGGATGATCTGCTCTGCAACGAATCCGCAGGATTTGGTCAGTTCATATTGGGCCGGGGTGGCCGAGATGTAGAGGACCTGCTTCTGTCTGGCTTCGAACTCCTCAAAAGTGAGAGGCCGGTTATCGAGTGCCGAGGGCAGCCGGAAGCCGTGTTCCACGAGGGTTGTCTTGCGCGACCGGTCTCCGCGGTACATGGCGGAGAGCTGGGGGATGGATACATGGCTCTCGTCTATCATGACGAGGGCGTTGGCGGGAAGGTAATCCATGAGGGTCGGCGGCGGTTCACCGGGGTCCCTGCCCGTAAAATGACGGGAGTAATTCTCGACTCCCGAACAGTAACCCAACTCCCCAAGCATCTCCAGGTCGTACCTGGTCCTCATCTCGAGCCTTTGCGCCTCGAGGAGCTTATTGTGGGACCGCAAGAGATCAAGATGGACAACGAGTTCCTCCTCGATGGTGGCGATGGCCCGCTCTATGGTCTGGCGCGGCATGACGTAATGGGTGGTGGGGAAGATGGTTATGCGCCTGAGCCTCTCGAGAGTCCTTCCCGTTAGGGGATCGATGCTTGATATGGACTCAACCCGATCCTCATCGAGGAGTATCCTGAAGGCCCTGTCTTCTTCGTAGGGAGGGAAAATGTCAATGGCGGTGCCGCGAACCCGGAACTTGCCCCGGTAGAAATCCATGTCGTTGCGCTCGTACCGGCATTGGATGAGTTTCCTTAAGATCGCCTGTCGCTCGAACGCCTGGCCCTCTTCGACATGGAGGAGCATTCCGTAGTACGTCTCGGGCGAACCGAGACCATAGATGCAGGAGACGCTGGCGACGATGATAATGTCCTCCCGTTCGAAAAGGGCATTCGTCGCCAGAAGCCGCATCCTGTCGATCTCCTCATTGATGGAGGAGTCCTTCTCTATAAAGGTGTCCGAGGAAGGTATGTATGCCTCGGGCTGATAGTAATCGTAGTAGCTGACGAAGAAGTGGACCTCGTTCTCGGGAAAAAGGGTCTTGAACTCGGCGTAGAGCTGTGCCGCCAAAGTCTTGTTGTGGGAGATGATAAGGGTCGGCCTGTTGACCCGTTCAATAACGTTTGCCATGGTAAAGGTCTTGCCTGAGCCGGTGACCCCAAGAAGTACCTGGTGGGCTATTCCCTGCCGGATATTGCCGGCTATCTTCTCGATGGCCTCCGGTTGATCGCCTCTTGCCTCATAATCGCTGATAAGTCTGAATCTGCTCATGATCGTATAGTCTAATGCCCTTTTGAGCCCGTGTCAAAACAAGCAAGACAATTATTCCGGTGGTGTCTGTCAGTGACTGATGGAGGTTCGCGATACCATCATCCTCAGACAGTGGAATGGGGGAAATTTGTTTACAGGAGCGCATCTGAGCACAAAAGCTCTTGACATGGCGACTGCAAAGGTTTAAAGATAAAACATTAATAGTCTAAATCACCAATATCAGGAGGAAGGGGTTATGAAAAAGGTTTTATTGTTTGCACTTGTTATGCTTGTCAGCATTGCATTTGTTGGCGCCGGTTTTGCCCAGGAAAAGGCAAAGGCCCCGGAAAAGGCAAAAGCAGCCGCAGAGAAACCCGCGGTAGAGAAACCCGCAGCCGCAACTGAAGCGAAACCGGCTGAGGCAAAGGAGCCCGAAAAAGCAGCAGAGAAACCAAAACCGAAACCAATGCCTGGTTTCGTTGGTAAGGTCACGGCGACCGATTCAGTATTCAACACGGTTTGCGTTCAGCGCGGAAAGGATACCGTTGCATTTGACGTCAGCAACGCGAAGTTCAAAGGCTACAAAAACTTCGACCAGGTGACGGTGGGCGACAAGGTTTCCATGCTGTACAAGAAGGGCGCCCTCACGATGGTCAAGATCGCAGGGGTCAAGAAGGCAAAAGCCGCTCCGAAGGCTGGTGTAGCGAAACCGAAGAAAGAGAAGAAAGAGGAAAAGAAGGAAGAAAAGAAATAGTAACCTCGTATTCGATATAGCAGACCCCGCCTCCGGCAGCGAAGGCGGGGTTTTTTATTGCGGTCTTGCCCTCCTCGGTTACTCGACGGTCTCACCCGGAGCGCACAGAGGTTTTGCTATCCCGTCACATCTTCAGGATATCGGTAATGCCGATCTGCGCAGGCATCCAGTCGATAATGACTCGGCCCCGGACCACATCCCTCCAGAGTCAAATGTTGGGCCTTTGGGAGTGATCAAAGCACAGGCATCGCGGGAAGAACGCGCATTCGCCAGGCGTTGATGAGGTAACGGACCGTCGTGGGCAGGAAAGGGATTCAGCGCAGAGGGAGAGCTTGCCTGATGGAAGCGTCGGAACTGCGGTGGCTGTATGGTGCGGCCGGGATGTTCCTGTAGTAGGATGATGCTAATACTGGCAATTGCTTATTTAAACTTTACCGGGAGGGTTCAGCTCGGATAATGATAACGACGGATGCCGCTTACATAGCCCCGCCGGTCCTGAGCAGCTGTTCTGAATAAACTGCAGGGATGGTCCTGTGCAAAGACCATCCCTGCAGAGCTTTTTTAAAGTTTGCCTACAAAAATAAACGCGATAACCAGAGCGTAGATGACCAGTGATTCGATGAGGGCAAGACCGATGATCATCGGGGCAAAGATCTTTCCCGATGCGCCCGGGTTCCTGGCAATGCCTTCAAGGGCTGCTGCTGCAGCTTTGCCCTGTCCGAGTGCGCCGCCAAGAGCCGCGATGCCGATCGCTGCGCCGGCGCCGATAGCCAACATGGCCTTCACATTTGAATCAAGGGGAGCTTTTACAGCTTCTTCAGCCGCAAGCACAAAGCCACAGGACAGAACGAGGATCAAACCGCTGAGCATCAAAATTGACACAACCTTTTTCATCACTATTCACTCCTTTCTTTTTTGTATTCTTGCATCGTTATATTAATGTTCATGGGAAACCGCACCTGCAAAATAAACCATGGACAACAGTGTGAAGACAAACGTTTGGACAAAGGCAACAAAGAGACCGAGGAACATGAAGATCACCGGGATAAGGAGAGGGACAAGGGCGAAGAAGATGGCGGTAACGAGGTGGTCACCGGTTATGTTGCCGAAAAGCCTTATACCCAGAGACATGGGCCTTGCAATGTGACTGATGAGTTCGATGGGGCACATGAGAATGCTCAGAATAACGTTGGCGTACCAGGGCATCATGTCGCTTATGAAGACGAACTGCCTCAGGTATTTGATCCCATGCTCGCGCAACCCGTAAAAGTGGGTGAGGACAAAGACTGTCAAAGAACAGGCGAAAGTCGTGTTCACATTGTCCGTCGCGGGCAGAAATCCGGGGATGAGGCCGGAAAGGTTGTTGAAGAGAATAAAAAGGGCCAACGTGCCGATGATGAGCATGAATTGCGGCCCCCGCTCACCCATGTTTTCCTTGACGAAACCGGTGAGGGCTTCGACGATGATCTCGACGAGGTTCCTGAAGGTTAGCTTCTCATCGGGAATGATCTGATCTTCCAGCTTTTTCACCTGCCTGTAGCCGAGAAAAACGATGAGAAGAAGGAAGATCGAAACGACGATCGCATTGGATACGTGCGGCGGCATTGTTTTGAGAAAAGGTATGAACGACACCCAGGTAAAAGCTTCATGCCCCATTATCTTGTCTCCTTTGTGAGCTGGAACTGAAAACTGGTAATAGCTGACTTACCAGAATGGATATAAAGACCGTTGAGAGACCCAGGAGGAAATAGAGAGGATTAATATTCCCATAGATCACTACAACGGTAAGAATTCCCAGAAGGAGGAGAAATTTTGCGGGAAGAGTGAGAAAGAGATCCTTCCTGGCTATCTCCTGTCTCAGTATGAGACGGCCTATGATCCTTTTAAGAAGGCGGAAGTTCAGGATGACGATGGCGCTGGCCACGGCGAAACTGAAGAATGCCATGACGTCACGGGTAAGAACGCCGATTCCTATGGAACCAAGCAAGAAAATCACCATGTTGCAACGTTCAACCTGGGTTACGGTAATCTCCCTCATCATCTTCCTTCTTTAACCTCTTGTATGCCCGATAAACCGCCCGAAAGGCGGCAATCATTCCAAAAATCATAAAAGCAAACGTAAGATAGGGATACGTGCCTAAATATTTGTCGGCGTAAAAGCCGGCCACAAGACCAATGATAACGCAGGAGCCCATTTCAAGACCCAGTGCACTATAGTTGAGTAGTGTCCTATAGATGTCTTTCTTGCTGTCTTGAAGAGCCATTGTTACCCGCTTGCGGCTCTTTTCTTCTATCACAGGGGGTGGGCGATAGTCAACGTTATTTTTACAATCTGAAAGAAGGTTTTTGGTAAGGGGAAAAGGCCCTGACGAGAGATAATGGGCGCCGAAAAATTGAAGAAAATGTAAGTTGCCTATGTCCCGGGTATTATTATCGACAGTTTGCCCTGTTCGCTTGCGGGGGTTGGGTCTCACGGCCCGGTATTCAGACCCCCGGGGCAGGTTTTTTTGTGAGGCTGGCGCGAATGAACCGACGGGTCAGACGAGGTACGCATCGGCGGCCGGGTTTTTAAAACCGTTTCCGAGATCTCTATAACTGTTTCGGTATCCTTCGCGATGAGTGGAAATAGGCTGTTCTGTCAGAATCTTCGCCAGGTAATTGCGCTTCCACGAGGAGGGGAAGATGGTCAGAGGCCATCTTCGCATTCATGGAGCGGGGGACCCTGCAGCTCCTGACAAGGATGTCTCGTGAAAGGAAGACATGGTCGAGGCGAAGGAAAGGTGTGATGCTCGGCCATGTCTTCCTGGGGCGGCGATCTCCCTGGACCAAAAGCTGGGCATCAGCCAGTTTCTGTGAAAAACTGTGATGAACGTAGGAGCCCGGCGTCGCGTTCATGTCGCCGCAAAGCACCACGGGGGGACGGCAGCGGGCGCTGCCGAGCCAATCGGGGCCGAGAAGGGTCGCCGATTGCGTACGGCGCCTGACGGGTGTGATCCCAAGATGGGTGTTGATGACCTGGATAGCACGACCCCTGAGGTCGATCTCCACCCAGAGGGCGCCGCGGCGAGGTTCTTTGCGGCGCGAGGGAAGGCCGCCCGCTTTCACCGGCCGGATGGGATAGCGGCTCAGGATCGCGTTGCCGTACCGCCCTTCCTGGATGAAGAGGCTGGGATGGAAGTGGACGTACATATCCAGTTCGCCTGCTATCATATGTGCCTGGTCGACACAACCCGTTCGACTGAGACCGACATCAAGCTCCTGCAGGGCCACGATGTCGGGATGGAGAGCCGCGATGATCTTCGCGATCCTCATAGGCATGTCCTTCCCGTCGTTGCCGATGCAGCTATGCACATTGTAGGTCATTATCGAGAATTTCAAGGCCGAGGGCATGAAGTAAACATAGGTCAAAATCAGAACGGTTGCAAGCGAGAAACAACATTGGGTTTTAAGGTCTCAGGTCAAGATCCTCAGTTCGAAAGCTGGGTCATGGAGTCTGAAACCTGAAACTGTTTTCTCTGCGGCGTTGATCCCCGATGTCAAGAACGAACACCAGGGACAATACCCGGCAGTTTTGGAACAGAGGAAACATTAAAAATGCTGTTGCACATAACCCTTCGTGTATGCTATATAAATCCATCTCGGGGCCGTTAGCTCAGTCCGGTAGAGCAGTTGACTCTTAATCAATTGGTCCAAGGTTCGAATCCTTGACGGCCCACCAATTCTTCCCAAAGCAGTTCCAACCCACCAACTGAAAGCCGCCCGTTCGCCGCCCGTGCTCTTTTCTCAAACACGCGAGGGTCACAGAGACGGGAAAGAAAAGATGGTGTCCTGATCCTGAAAAGCTCATGATCGACCCCAGGTTGGCTTGCTTGCCGCCGGCGGGTTCGAAAATCATGGCGATCCTTTCATTGAAACCGTCAACGACGCTATGGTCGAACACGTCATCACCCTTAAACCGATAATGAGCTCGGCCTTGGTGGACCCACAACCGACAAGCTTATTGAATGCGAGTGAAAGACTCAACATTGTGAAGAAAGGATTGAGCATTTCCTTCTTCTCGCCCGGACCCAGGTCGAAACCGCAGTTCGGATTGGAGCCGGTCCCTCTTTTATCGCACAGCGTCCCAGAATTTCTGTTTTCTTGACACAGCCGGCATTTGTGCTATTACAACCATATAATATCCAACGATCCTTGAACATCAAAGGAGGTTGCCATGTCGAAGAGTGTATACGTTGTAAACGAACTTGTGGGCACCAGCGACAAATCATGGGAAGACGCAGCCAGGCTGGCTGTAGAAACGGCCGCAAAGAGCGTCGAGGACCTCCGTATCGCTGAGGTGGTGAAACAGGATGTGACCCTGGAAAATGGGAAGATCGTGAGCTATCGGATAAGACTTAACGTCTCCTTCAAGTATCATAGCGAAAAGACCTGACATGATAGAGATCCGGAGGTGAGAAGGGAGGGTTTTAGGTTCCCTGAATTCTTACTGGCTTGACACAGCCGGCATTTGTGTTATTAACCATGTAATGTCCGGGGATTCAGGGCAACCACAGGAGGTTTTATGTCGAAGAGCGTATACGTTGTAAACGAGCTTGTGGGCACCAGCGACAAATCATGGGAAGACGCGGCCAGATCGGCTGTTGAAAGAGCCGCAAAGAGCGTCGAGGACCTCCGTATCGCTGAGGTGGTGAAACAGGACGTGACCCTGGAAAACGGGAAGACCGTAAGCTACCGGATAAGGCTTAAGGTTTCCTTCAAGTATCACGGCGAGAAAGCCTGGTATGAAGAGATCTGGCGGTGAGAGGGGTGCACCGTGGCAGATCAAAGATCGTCAGAAACAATATTCATATTGAAATACGAAAAACATCGGGTTTCAGGAATCGGAAGAAGAGTTGAAACCTGAAACCGTCTTTTCTAGGGTATAAGGATAGCTGCGGCGATCACCGTCGTCCAAACATTTTTTTTGCCCACGCTCGTTTGTGTGATATTGCGCGTATGGACTATCTCATCGCTCAGCTTCCACAGGTCGAGGCGTTTATTGTAGCTCTCGTTCACGTCAAATTCGAGGCCAAGGATGGTTGCCAGCATCTGGGCCGCGATGTCTTCGGCGTAATCGCCGGCCGTCTTGTCGTCTTCTCCGTGACTGTGGCATTCCGAGAGGTATCCGAAGCGGTCGCGGTCCTTCGGGATGGCAACGCCGACAGAAGCCGCTATGAGGCGGTGATGTTCGTTGGTAGAGGCCTCAGCCAGAACGGCGTGCACTATTTGACCGGGCGTCAGGTCCTTCAGCCCTTGTCTTGCCGGTACTATCTCGCACCGGGGCGGGAAGATGCTCGATACCTTGACGATGTTATAGGGAGCTATCTTCGCATTGCGCAGGGCGAGCTCGAAACTCACCAACTTCTCCTTGTTCTGGCCCACCCCCTTGGTGAGGACCAGTTTGCTGGCCACAGACATATTTGAATCTCCTTTCGGGAAAAGCGTAGAAGCCGTAAAGCGAAAAAAGCAATTATAAATGCTCCGCCGAACGCCTTGGGCCCGACGCTTTACGCTTCGCGGTTTTGAGCATACCACGATATCATCGTGGGTACAAGGCAACTTTCACAACATCTGCACGGACCCTGGATA
>JAQVWF010000009.1:8692-68612 GCA_028698615.1 Syntrophorhabdaceae bacterium | reverse complement strand
TTCCCCCTCGCTCCCTTCTTTCGCAAATGAGATAAGGCCTGTCATGGCCAGAAAAACCAATACTGAAAAGATCAATGCCGCTTTTTTCATATTTGTTCCGATCCTTCGGATATGATTCCTGACATTATACCGGATTATATCCGATTTGGATACATCCATTCCCGTCGCCGCAAGATGGAGAGACGACACCCCCTCCCGTCGAATGACCACAGACAATTACTTTTTTTGTCAAAGACGGCGCGAGCGAATGATGAACCCCGCCTGAGCCTTCAGGGGCAATTCCTGGCTAAAGAACGATCCGGCGAGGCGGGTTTGCCAGGCCGGATCCGTTTCGTATCCTTTCGTATGATGGTTACGGCTTCTTTACTGCAGGCTTCTTGCCCTTCTGCGCCGACGTTTTCTTCGCAGCCGGGGGAGTCTTCTTCTTTGCAAGCTGGTTCTCCAACGCCTGGTTTCTCGCCTTCGCGTTGTCGAGTTCGCCCTTTGCCTGGCTCAACTCGGCCTTGACCTTCTGATTTTCCTTCATCATGTCCTGAAGCCTTGTCTCGGTCGTCGCAAGCTGTGTCTTGGCTTTCTTCAGGATCTCCACCTCCTGCTCGAGGGTGTTGGCCTTCAGAAAGAAGACGACGGCCACGACCAGGAAGACAAGAGCGATTATTCCCAGGACTGCCGAAAAGATCGGAAATGTTTTCTTCGAAGGCTGCGGGAAACTACCGCCCGCTTCCTCCGGGTCTGCCATTTTGGGAAATTCTTCCTGAGTGTTGACCTGATTTCCATTTTCGTCGAAGACTGGCATTTTTCCTGACTCCCTCCAGTTTAAGTATTTTGTCCATATTTACCACAGAACCCGGCGAAAGACCAGAAAAAAACGGGTGATGGAAGATGGGTCGCATTACCCGTTCCTTTAGCCTTTTCGTTTCCATCCGACAATCCTTTTCAGGAGGATGTGATGAAGGCGGAAAGACTGAAAGAGATCGTCAGAGCGCTTATGGGCAGCCGGTTCTATTTCGACCTTGATATCCGGGAACGGTACAATCTGGTCCTCCACGTAATGAGGATAATGGAAGCCAGGACTGGCCTGTAAGCATCTGAAACCTTGACATTAGAGGTCAAAACGGGTTATTTTTCAAATGATTAAATGGACCGAACCCTCCTGCTTAACACGACATTCGAACCCATAAGCGTTTTGTCATGGAAGAAGGCCATAACGCTTGTCTACCTCGGAAAAGTTGAAGTCCTTAAGGAGTATGACCGGGAGATCCGCGGCGTTTCCATAACTATACGTCAGCCCGCCGTCATACGCCTTCTTACGCTCGTCCGAAGCAACCACGCAAAAGTGAAGTTTTCCCGCAGAAACGTTTTTCTTCGTGATAACCACACCTGTCAGTATTGCGGGGAGAAGTTCGATGCAAAGCATCTCACCTGCGACCATCTCGTCCCAAGGTCACGGGGAGGGGTGACGGAATGGACAAATATTGTTACCTCCTGCATCAGCTGCAACCTGAAGAAAGGCGACAAGCTGGCTGACGAGGTGAAGATGCATCCAAAGAAGAGACCTTCGCGACCCAACGGGTTCTATCTGTTCATGCTGAACCTTGGCGTAAAGGTGCCGCCCGAGTACTGGCGAGACTATATGTTCATGAGGAATTGATATGGATAGAGTTTGGGCTCCCTGGAGAATGGAATATATCACAGGTACGAAGAAACCGGGGGAAAGGAAGTGTTTTCTTTGCATCGAGGAAGGGCAGGATGAGGAGTCCCTCGTAATAGGCAGACTTGGGACGGCCTTCGTCATTATGAACCGTTTCCCCTATACGAACGGTCATGTCATGGTCGTGCCCGTCCGCCATACCGGGCTGGCGGAAGACCTTACCGACGAGGAATCCCTCGACATCATGCGCCTTGTAAGGATAATGGTAAAAGTCTACAAGGAGGAGTTCAACGTCGAGGGGATCAACATCGGCATCAATGTCGGCCGGGCCGCGGGGGCGGGACTGGAGGAGCATATCCACGTGCACATGGTGCCGCGCTGGTTCGGAGACACCAACTTCATGGCTGTTACAGGGGAAACGAGAGTCATTTCAGAACATCTCATGACATCCTATGAGAGATTGAAGAGAAGATTCCTTGAAAAGGTTCTTTGACCCCTCGAGGGTGATCCTTGACCCTCGGGCAATAGTTGAGGCCTTCACAAAAAAGCACGTGCATGAGCTCACGCTGCCCCAAAGGTGCGTCATAACCTTCAACGATGCGGATCTGAGGCGATTGACGGGAAACAGGGGGGCATCCGTCGTGGAAGCGTGGGCGCCTTTCAGGATGATCTATCACCTTTCCGGAACCTCGACGGCGTCTATCAGGTCTTCCTTCGGCGGTCCCAATATTGCCGCATTGGTGGAGGAACTCTCCGCATTCGGCGTGAGGGAGTTCGTTCTGTGGGGCTACTGCGGAGGCATGGCCCCGGACAGCGCGGCAGGGGATGTCTATATCGCCAGGAGAGCGCTGCGCGAAGAGGGCATTTCCTACCACTATCTTGAAGACGAGGACGATATGGTCTCGTCACACTGGGTGGATGATTGGACTGCTCCCGCTGTCGAGGCGGGTTTTCGTGTTGCCGATGTATGGACGACGGATGCCATCTACCGGGAAACGCAGAACAAGATCCACGCCTGCGTCGAGCGCGGCATATCAGCGGTGGAGATGGAAACGGCATCCTTTTATGCGGTCGCCAGGGCAAAGGGCCTGAAGGCTGTCGCTTTCCTCGTCGTCTCCGACGTGTTTAATAATGGTAAATGGATAAGCGGCTTCCACACCAGGCCATTTAAGGAAGGCGTGAAAAAGCTGTCCCGCTTCATGAACGAGAAAGCCGTTATCTGACCATCACACGCAGAAGACCGAATCTTGCCTGAAAAATTTTCCCCAGCGGAAATTTTTTCCCAGCAAAACCGAAAATCGCTGATTCCGGCCTTCGCCGGAATGACGCCAAAAGAATGTCTTTCGGCACTCAAGCGCTTCAAGCCACTCTAGCCATTCAAGCCATCTTTTCTCTCCAAGCCGTCTTTCCGGTTCCAACGGCTCAAACGGTTTGTCTGGCATATGTATTGCACTATTCCCGGCATGAGCTTTTTCGTGACAGTCGCCGGTAAGTTTGTAAATGAGAAGAGGCTGGACATTATCGCCAACAATCTGGCCAACGCTCAGACGGCGGGTTTCAAGGCCTCGCGTCCCATTTTCGCGATGATATCAACAACACAGGATGAGAACGGCCAACAGGGCCTTTTGAAGAATGCCTATGTCAACCTTTCCGACACCTATATAGATTTTTCTGACGCTTCCATCGTTGAAAGCGGCGCCAAGCTCGATATGGCCATACTGGGTCCCGGGTTTTTCTCCGTGTCTACGCCGGAGGGCGTCCAGTACACCCGCAACGGACAGTTCATGCTCGACAAGTCGGGCCGCCTCGTGACCATGAGCGGGGACCCCGTCATGGGAAAGGGCGGAGACATCACCATCAATGTGACCGACGGCAAAGAGATCCTCATTGAGACCGATGGCTCCATATACCTGGGAAAGGACCTTGTGGATACCATAAAGGTCGTCGAGTTCAAGGATCTAAAGGGTCTCAAACCCGTGGGCAAGAGCAATTTTTCCTACTCCGGCACAGAAGCCGGGGAGGCACCGAAACTGTACACCATAAGGCAGGGATCTTTCGAGACGTCGAATGTCAACGTTGTCCGGGAAATGGTGGAGCTTATCCACACCATGAGGGCATACGAGTGCTACACCAAGATCGACCAGATGTTTTCGGATGCCAACAGCAAGCTGACAGAGCTGGCGAAATTTTAGGAGGAACATCATGATAAGGGCGTTATGGACAGCGGGAACCGGCATGAACGTGCAGCAGACAAATCTCGACGTCATCGCCAACAACATCGCCAACGTCAATACCAACGGCTTCAAAAAGAGCCGCGCTGACTTTCAGGACCTCATGTACCAGACCCTGAGACTTCAGGGTGCAAGGACCGAGGGGGGCGGCATGGTCCCCACGGGCATCCAGATAGGTCTCGGGGCCATGCTCTCATCGGTGCAGAAGGTCTTCCAGCAGGGCGATTATCAGAGGACGGACAACGAACTGGACATTGCCATAGAAGGCAACGGTTTCGTACAGGTCAACCTGCCTTCGGGAGATAAGGCATATACGAGGGCGGGTGCGCTGAAGACCGATGCCGACGGCAAGATAGTGACGGCCGACGGCTACACCATCGAACCAAACCTCACAATACCGGCCAAAACCACCAACATATCCATCGAAAGCGACGGTACGGTGACGGTCCAGATCCAGGGCCAGAGCTCTCCGCAGCAGTTGGGCCGCCTCGAGCTTGCCAACTTCATCAACCCCACGGGGCTCAGGGCTGTCGGGAAGAACCTCTTCATGGAAAGCGACGCAAGCGGTTCACCAACGACGGGCAGGCCGGGAGAGAACGGGATGGGCACGGTCCTCCAGGGTTTCCTTGAGATGTCCAACGTCAACGTTATGCAGGAAATGATAAATATGATCATCGGCCAGCGCGCTTACGAGGTAAATTCCAAGGCCATCCAGGCGGCGGACGAGATGCTTCAGATGACGAACAATCTGAGGAGATAAGGTGGAAATCCCTACGAACACATCTGGCAAGGTAAAGATCGCCTGCAGGCCTGAAGCGCTCTTCGTGGGCCTGTGCCTGGTCCTTTCGTTGCTCATCCTTTTTCTCGTGGCCGCGGGCGGGATGCTCAAGACGGTGCATGCAGCGGGAGAATCTGCGGCAGAGGCGAGGGTAATCAAGTTCGTCAAAGAGATCTATCCCGGCGGCGATGCGGTTCGGGTGAGGCTCACCACGGTCCCGGCGCAGTTCAGGCAAAAGGTGAAGATCGTGAACCTGAGCTTTGTGCGGATACCGGATGTCGGCGGCGATGGTGTATGCGCCGTTGAGATAGAGACGTCCCCCGGCAAAAGGCGGACAGTGCAGGTGCCCTTCAGGGTTTTTACGAAGCGCGAACTCTATGTGCTGAAACGGGCGGGTCAAAAAGGGGACACCATAGGAATGCAGGACGTCCTTGTCCGCGAGACGTACATGAATGGGAAAGGCCTCGGCTACCCCGCGTCAATGGAGGACGTCGTCGGCAAGGTGCTTAAACGGGACGTGCCGGCCAGTACGCTTGTCACCGACCAGATCCTCGAAGACCGTGTTGTTGTCAAACGGGGCGACATGGTCACCATAATTGCCGAGAGCAATAAGCTCATCGTGCGGGCGAAGGGCAGGACCGTCGACAAGGGCCGTACCGGCGACACGATACGGGTAAAGAACATCGCCTCCGGGAAAGAGGTGACGGCAAAGGTCGTGAACAGCAGTTCGGTAAAAGTCGAGTTCTAGGAGCGTGAGGACATGAAGGCAACGGGTCTGTTATTTATGGTTATCCTGGCGGCAGTTTTCTTCGCGGGCTGCCAGAGCACCAGCCAATCGGTGATAAAGGACGAGCCCTTTGTCATAGATAACACGTACAAGAGCATGAAGCCCGCGCCGCAGCCCCCCGCGGGAACCATATTCCGCGGTGTCAACAGCAACAGCAATTTTCTTGGAGACCACAGGGCACGGGGTGTGGGTGACATCATCACAGTCAAGATCTCGGAAGTGACCAACGCATCGGAGAAGGCGGGCACCTCAACGAAAAGGACCTCCGGCACCACGGCAGGGATCCCCAATTTCTTCGGACTCGAATCAAACATGTATCCCTCGAGCATAAACCCCGACAAGATGATAAGCGCGAGCACCAAGAATGATTTTGAGGGTTCCGGCGAGACGAGCCGAACCGGTTCGCTCACCGCCACCATCACGGCGCGCGTTGTCGAGGTGCTTGGCAACGGCAACCTTGCCATAGAAGGGAAGAGGGAGATAATCATCAACAATGAAAAGAAAGAGATCCTCGTTCAGGGCATCGTGAGACCCAGGGACCTCGATTACGATAATTCCGTGTATTCCTACCAGGTCGCCGACGCCAAGATCATCTACACCGGCGTGGGAGTTGTGGGAGAAAAGCAGAGACCCGGCTGGCTGGCGCGCATCGTGGATACCGTATGGCCATTCTGACGGAGAAAGGCATGACCTACCGGGAACGAGTACATCGCAGCACGATAATGGTCTGCATGGCCTTCTTCATCCTTGCCTTCTTTCTCTTCATGGCGGGGATGGCGGATGCGGCCCGCATCAAGGAGATGGGCTACATCAACGGAGCGAGGAGCAACCAGCTCATCGGCTACGGGCTTGTCACCGGTCTTTCCGGCACGGGGGACAAATCCAACACCATCTTCACGAACCAGTCCCTGGCCAACATGCTGGAAACAATGGGGATCAGAGTTGACCCGAAGACGACGAAGGTCAATAACGTTGCCGCAGTGATGGTCACCTGCAATCTGCCTCCATTTGCCCGGATAGGGAGCAAGATCGACGTGACCGTGTCCTCCATCGGCGACGCCAAGAGCATCGAAGGCGGCGTCCTCGTGGCGACTCCCCTCAAGGGAGCCGACGGGCAGGTATATGCCTTCGCGCAAGGCCCGATGGTTGTCGGCGGCTTCCTTGCATCGGGGCAGGGCGCTTCTGTGCAGAAGAACCATCCGACGGTGGGAAGGATCGTGAATGGCGCCACCATAGAGCGCGAGGTCATCTCCGAGGAATACAAGGGCGAGGAGATAATGATCGCCCTCAAGATGCCCGACTTTACCAACGCCCGAAGGATAGCCGACCGTATCAACGAGACCTTTAGCGGTATTGCCCATGCCAGGGACGCCGGGACCGTAAATGTGACGATACCGGGGGAGATGAGAGGCAATCCCGTTAAATTCCTCTCCATTGTGGAAAATCTCGACATAAAGACGGATATGCAGGCAAAGATAGTTGTCGACGAAAAGACGGGCACGGTCGTCATCGGCGAGAACGTTCGGGTTTCGACGGTCGTCATCTCCCACGGCAACATAAGCGTCCAGGTCAAGGAGGACGCCCGCGTGAGCCAGCCCATGCCTTTTGGCCAGGGCCGCACGGTGGTGACGCCGGACACGCAGATAAATGTGAGGGAAGATCGCGGGAAGTTCTATCTCCTGGAAGCGGGCATTTCCATACGGGAACTTGTCAATGCGCTCAACGCCACGGGGATATCGACGCGCGACGTTATAACGATACTGCAGACCATCAAGGCTTCCGGGGCTCTTCACGCGGACCTTGAGGTCATTTAGGAGGAAGCTCTACATGTCTGATAGTGTTAAATCGGCAATGATGGGTCTACAACCTGCTATCTCGATGGGAGGCGGCACGATGGAACGCAATTTGTCAGGTTCTTCGGAGGCGGACAGGGAAAAGGTCTGTCAGAACTTTGAATCCTTTATGCTCTACAGCATGATAAAGCATTTGGAGAAAACGACGAAAATGTCTAAGAAGGGCTATGCAGAGGAAACATACATGGCCATCGTGTATGAGAAAGTCGCCGATTTTCTTGCGGAAAAAGGCGTCGGGATCAAGGAGATGCTTATGAAATATTCGGACAGGGAAAATACTAAAGTAATTCCTGGAAGCGGCGATAATACCGGTAAGCGATAGAGGAGGTGGACCATGAAGATCCAAAATGGCAATAAACCCGACCTGCTTGACAGTCTCGTAAAGACCGCCCAGGTAAAGCCGCAGCAGAAAGATGTTTCTGTAAATCAGAGGAAGGACCAGGGCGACAGCTACGACAAGGTGGAGATCTCATCCAGGAATCAGGAGATAAACCGCCTTGCCGAGAAGGCCAAGACCCAGTCTGTGGTGCGGGAAGAGCGGGTCGAAGAGCTCAGGACATCGATCGAGGACGGGACGTACAACGCGAGGGGCAAGATAGTCGCCGGCAGCATACTGAAGAACAATATCCTGGACGAGTTGCTGTAATGGTCATCCGAGCTGTCATCGAGATGACGAAAAGAGAGGAAAAGACCCTGACCGAGTTTCTCTCGGCGCTTCAGATGGAACGTGACGCCATCATATCCTTTTCACTTGATGGTATAATCGCGGGAAATAACAAGAAGGAAGAGATCCTGAGAAAACTCGAGTATCTCAAGGCAGAAAAGGAAAAGCTGATGGAGAATGCCGAGGACAGGGAGGCCATCGTCGCCGACGAGACCATGCGGTCCCTGAACGGGCAGCTGGCCGTGGTGATGAAAGAGGTAAAGACCGCCATGGACAAGAACATGAAGCTTCTCTCCTTCTCCATCGATCATGTAAGGTCGTCGATAGAGAACATTATCGGCCACATCAGCAATGTGGGTTACGGGAAAAAGAGAGAGGACCTCTCGTCCGTACTCCTCTCGAAGGTTATTTAACGTCTGGAGAAAGGTAGCAAATGGGTATCACCTCTATCCTCAATATCGCTAGAAGCGCCCTCTTTGCACAGCAAACCTCGCTGCAGGTCCTGTCGAACAATATCGCCAATGTGAACACGAAAGGCTATGCGCGGCAGGAGGCGGTCCTTACGGAAGCCGATGCCGTGATGACCGAGTCCGGGCTTCTCATGGGCGGCGGGGTAAGGATCGAAAAGATTACGAGCTATTATGACAGATTTCTGGAATTCTCCGTTGCGAGACAATACAACGCCATGGAGGAGCAGAAGACCTACGAAAAATTCTTTACCCGCATCGAAAGCGTTCTCGATGAGAACAATACCCAGCTTACATCGAATATCACCGCCTTTTTCAATTCATGGCAGAGCCTGTCCGCCGACCCCTTGAGCACGGTCGCGCGGGCGGATGTGGCGATGAAGGCGAGCAATCTCTCCCAGAGCATCCGGAGTACGTACAGTGAACTGAAGACCCTGCAGATCGAAACCGACAATAACGTGGCAAACGAGGTCACCAGGATAAACAGCCTTCTTGCCTCCATCGCCGCGCTGAACCAGAAGACGTACGAGTCTTCTTCGAGCGGCAGCGAGAACGCGAGCTTTGACAGCCAGAGGCTCGTAATGCTGCAGGAGCTTTCAGGCAAACTGGATCTCCAGTATTTTCAGGATGAGAATGGCGGCCTGACGGTAATGACAGGGGACGGGAAGCTTCTCGTGGAGAAAGGCATCTCCTATGAACTCTCCGCGGAGAAGACCGGGGCGGATAATTTCTACCACGTATACTGGAAGGGGAACTCGGTTTACTCCATCGACATCACAGATACCATAAGAGGGGGAACACTCAAGAGCCTGGCGGACTTGAGGGACACACAGCTCACCAGTTTCATCGACGACATCAACGACCTTGCGCAGTCAATCATGACGGAAGTGAACACCGTCCACGTCGCCGGTTACAATCCCGGCGGAACGACGGGGGTCAATTTCTTCGAGAACATGACCCAGGATTACGCGGCCAATCTGGACCTCAGCGATGAGATCAAGGCGGATGTGAATTATATCGCCGTCACATCGTCGGCGTCCAACATGTCCAATAATGACATAGCCCTGGCCCTCGCCGACCTGGGGAGCGCCGATGTCACGATCGGAGGTCAGACCACAACCTATGTCTCGTACACGGCCTCCATCGCAAGCACCGTCGGAAATCTTTCGCAGAACGCACAGAACCTTTCCGAATATCATCAGAACCTTATGGAGATGGTGTCCAACCAGAGAGAAGGGATATCCGGCGTCTCCATAGACGAGGAGATGTCCAATCTTATCAAGTTCCAGTATGCCTATCAGGCCGCGGCGCGCCTCATCAACACGGCCGATACGTTGATGACCGCCCTTATGGAGATCGGAAGATGAGAATATCGGAATCCATGAGATACAGGCTGTTCCAATCCTGTATCAACAAGGTAAGTCAGCAGGTTACGGATATTGAGAAGAAGATATCCACGCAAAAGAACATCAA
Organism: Syntrophorhabdaceae bacterium; assembly: GCA_028698615.1. Classification (NCBI taxonomy): domain Bacteria; kingdom Pseudomonadati; phylum Thermodesulfobacteriota; class Syntrophorhabdia; order Syntrophorhabdales; family Syntrophorhabdaceae; species Syntrophorhabdaceae bacterium. Next base: position 58,708 of record JAQVWF010000009.1, on the reverse strand, counting down.
TGTCCCGTCGGATAATCCCATCATCTTCGCACGGTCTGTCGAGTATGATTCGGAACTGAGCATGGGAACCCAGTTCAGCGACAATCTGCAGCGCCTGAAGACCCTTGTCGGCATGTACGATACATCCCTTACGAGCATTGAAGACCAACTCGAGACACTGGGGCAAATGGCCGCCGGGTATGACGAGGCGGATACAGACCTTCGCCAGTCCTATGTTGCAGGGCTCAAGGGTATCATTGAACATCTTGTTACCGTGGGCAATACCAAGATTGGCAACACATACATCTTTGGGGGCCAGCAGGCGAACAGCGCCACCTTTCGGTTGAACAACGACTACTCGGTGACATACAACGTCTCCGTGCAGGGCGAGGATGCAACGAGCATCTACGTCGACAGGTCCCAGCTGGGACAATTCGGTGTGTCCGGCAGGGAGGCGTTCTACAGCACTTCCAAGATTGCCTTCGGCAATGTCAGCAACGCATATCAGGGCGACATCTATTCCAACACGGAAAGCTTCGCCTGCGTGATCAATGCCGGGAACAGTACAATGTATGTGAATGGCGCGGCAGTCAACCTTACCGCGGGCACCTACACCGGCAATACCCTTGCGCGGGAGATCCAGACGCAGCTTGGCGCAAACTATTCGGTTGCCTTCGATTCGACGACCCGCAAGTTCGTGATCACAAACAACACGACAGGTTCGACCACCTTCAACTGGTCGAACGCAGGCGCCACGGCGGCCGGTGTCCTCGGTTTTGACGCCGTCGATTCTGTGATCGCCAGCGGTGATACGGAGATGAGCGACCTCGACACCGGCAGGAAGGCCTTTCTCCTGAAGGTCGTTGCGGGCGGGGCGACAACGGGTGCGCTGGTCTCAAGGGCAACGTATTCCTATTCGACAGACGGAGGCGCCACGTGGTCCGCGGCGATGTCCGTCAGCACCGGCGGCGCCGACACCACTGCGGGAGACATCGTCATAGACGCGACGAACAACACCTTCTACCGCAACGGTACGGCGGTGACGCTCGCGAACGGGACCTACACCGGGGACGAGCTTGCGACGCAGGTCCAGACCCAGCTCGGGGCGGGCTATTCCGTCGCTTATGACACCTCGACAAGGAAGTTTGCCATAACCAACAACTCGGGCAGCGTAGCGACCTTCAACTGGTCGAACGCGGGTTCTACCGCCGCCGGCGTTCTGGGTTTTGACAATGTGGACTCCGTGGTGAGCCACGGCGGGATTGACGCAGGCGATTATGACGCGGGCATGTTCATAGACGGGTCGGGCGTGGCCAACGCCACGAACAACCGCATTAAGTTTGCCTTCAGTGCCACGACTGATACCGTCAGTGCGGATGACACCTTCCAGGTCAAGGATCTGAGCATCTTTGAACTGGTGAAGAATTTCAAGGATGCCTTTGAAGCAGGAAACACGACATGGGTTTCCAAAAACCTGGACAAAATAGACCTGGCCCGCTCCTCGACGGTAAAGAACAATGCCGTAGTGGCTTTTGAGGGTACCCAGGCACAGATGCTCATCGATAACAACGCAGGCAAAAAAGCTCGGATCGAGGAAGAGCAGTCCAATCTCGTGGCAGCCGACACCGCACAGCTCGGTACGGAATTCACCGTGCTTCTCAACACCTACCAAACCCTCCTGGCGGCCTTCTCCAAGATGCAGTCCATAAGTATCCTGAACTATCTGAACTAAGAGCTGTTTCAGGTTTCACGTTCCGGTATACAGAAACGCACCCCTGTTTCCTGACCCGCATCTTCCGCGATGTTAGACTTGAAACTTGAAACCTCGACCTTTCTTCTGTATCCTTCTTGTGGAGGTTTGCGGTGGTGGATGTGCGCGAGGTTTCAGTGGTTAGGTATTCGGGCGACGGTTTTGTTCGCAAGGCCGAACGGGTCGCCATAGAGGAGCCTCTGGAGATATATATCGATAATGAGCTTTTTTACACGACGATGCGCCTGCCCGGCGAGGAGATACCGCTGGCTCTGGGTCTTTGCTTTACCGACGGGGTCATCGAGTCCATGGATGACATCACGGGTGCTGACTATTGCAGCGATCTGTCCGCCAACAAGATCAGCATCTATTTGAGTGATGCAAAGAAAAAGAAGGGGCCCCCTGCACGCAGGCACAAACAGTCCATCGCATATTCAAGCTGCGGGGTGTGCGGGTCGGAGATGATCGAAGACCTGGCCAACTCCATACCGAAGATCGAGAAGAAGATGACGATAGAATTTCCAAAACTTTTTCCGATGCAGCGGACAATGGTTGAAAAGCAGGGCGTCCATCACGCGACAGGAGGGACCCATGCGGCCTCGATATTTGACGCGAAGGGCAATTTTTTATCCTTCGCCGAAGACGTGGGAAGGCACAATGCCCTCGATAAGGCCATCGGGAAGATACTGCTTGAGGGGAAGATCGATGAGGCAGCCATCGTTCACTTAAGCTCCCGTCTCAGCTATGAAATGGTAATGAAGACGGCCAGGCTCGGGGCGGAAATCCTCACCGGCGTATCTACCGTAACCTCGTTGGGTATACAGGTGGCCGAAACCCTCGGAGTCACCCTCATAGGCTCCCTGAGAAACCCAAAAGGAAATATCTTCACCCACCCCGACCGCATCATCTGAGATAGGTCTCTCGCTTTTTCCTTACTCCCTTTCGAACTTGTACCCCACCGGGCAGACCGCGTGGATGAGATTGGCCCAAAGCCCTGAAACTGTTTTCTACCGTATAACATCCCCTTAAGTTTTCTTCTCGCCTTTCGATAACTATTTCATGAAGACACATTGTGCTCACCGGGGAGGTGAAAATGATCAGGGAATGGGCACGAAGCAAGAAAGGGCCCGGCGAGACCGCCGGGAGAAAAAATCCTAGAAAAGGAGAAACATTATGTCAGACATATCTTTAACATCAGGCATGAGGGCGAACCTTCTGTCCCTCCAGTCTACGGTCAAGTTGCTCGACAGGACACAGGAAAGGCTGTCTACGGGCAAGAAGGTCAACTCCGCTCTCGATAATCCTACGAACTTCTTCACCGCGCAGTCACATACTTCACGTGCCAATGACCTTCTGAGCTTCAAGGATGCCATTTCAGAGGCGATTCAGACCGTCAAGGCTGCGGATGCGGCCATTAACGGTATCAAGACGCTGATCGAGTCCGCGAAGGCACTCGCGGAAGACGCGAAGGGTGTTCTCGGTGAGTCAGCATACAGCCAGACCCTGACGATCGAAAGCATCACCAGTCTTGCCAATGGCAATACAATATCGATTGGCGGCCAGGAGTTTACGGCTGTGACCACGGCTGCTTCACAGACGCTCGGCGGTACGGCCTTCTACATTGGGGCCAGCGCTGCTGAAACGTCGGCAAACCTGGCAACGGTTGTCAACGCCTATACCGAATCGAACGACATGGATGCTGCAGTTTCCGGCAACATCATCACGATCACCTCGGCGGCCGGTGCGACCCTGGGAGGTACCGATATTGAAATCGGTGGGGCACTGTCTTCAGTTTTTACCGAATCTTCCATAGGAAGCGGCACGGAGCTGGCGGACAAGGTCGCGCAGTATGCAACGACGATGAACCAGATGAACGACCTCAGGAGCGACGCCTTCTACAAAGGCAAAAACCTCCTGACTGCGTCGGACAATATGACGGTGCGTTTCGGCAACAGCCACACCCTGGTGGTCAATGCCTTCGACGGGACCGCGTCCGGCCTGAGCCTCAACTCGACGGCAGAAAGTGGCTGGAACAGCGAGGCCAATATCCAGATCGATATCGAGAAGCTCAACACGGCTCTCGATACGCTGAAGGTCAAATCTTCCGCGCTGTCCAGTAACCTGAGCATCATTCAGATGCGAAGCGACTGGATCTCAAGCGTTTCCAACATCCTCCAGACCGGCGCGGACAATCTGGTCAACGCCGATACCAATGAGGAAGGCGCCAACATGCTCATGCTCCAGACAAGGCAGTCTCTGAGTACTTCGGCACTGTCCATGTCGGCACAATCAGCGCAGTCCGTGCTCCAGTTGTTCCAGTAACAGTGGCTAATGCAATCAAGGGGGAGGGGAAACCCTCCTCCTTTCAACCGCCTCTCAGGAGGTGAAGGATGTCAGTAGAGAAGATAGGACCAGCGGACACCATGACACATACGCAGGGTAATCATGAGGCGACGAGGAGCCATCAACAGCCGGCAAAGGCGGATGCTGATACCGTGTCGCTCGGCATGAATGAGGGCGCGAAAGATCTCACGAAGGTGAGCTATCCCCCTTTCTTCCCCCTTGGTGATACCCAGAGCATATATAAAAAGTGATGGCAAGAGGACCATGGCGCTCAAGATAACCCTGAAACCACACGAACGTCTGATTATCGACGGAGCAGTTGTCGCGAACGGTAATTCCAAATGTTCATTGATCGTTGAAAACAATGTGCCTTTGTTGCGCGAAAAGGACATCCTTCGAGAGAAGGATGCCGTGACTCCCTGCAGGCGCATCTATTTCATGATCCAGCTCCTGTACGTGGATGATAAGGACGTAGCCGAGAAGCATAACATTTACTGGTCGCTGGTAAAAGATCTTGTGGAGGCGGCCCCCAGCACGGCAGAGCTGATCGCGAATATCAGCGAACACGTACTGACTGGCAAGTACTACCTGGCGCTCAAATTGGCCAGGAAGTTGATAGAATACGAGGAGGAGGCGACGCGGCATGTCAGCGGGGGGTATTAAGGCGTATCAGAAAATTCAGAAGACCACCAGTTCCGGCAGGGAGCTCGAAGCGGCCGTTCTTACCAAGGGGGCTCTCTTGTTGAAAGAATGTCGGGAACACTGGAACGATGATGGTCATTTCGAGAGGCTCGATGGAGCGCTCCGGTTCAACCAGAGAATATGGACCATCTTCCAGGATGAATTGGTGAAAGAAGACAATCCGCTTCCAGGCCCAGTGCGCGGTGATATCCTCAGACTCAGCCTGTTCATTGACAAGCGGATCGTTGAGATCCTGGGAGACCCCGCTCCAGAGAAGCTCAACGCGATCATCGACATCAATCTCAATCTCGCGGCAGGACTTCGCGGCATACCAGCGGACGATAGTTCGAAATGACCCTTCCCACTTTCTCAGATGTCCCGAAACAAGGCAAGACAGATACCACCGTCGAAAAGGGTTCAGTCAGCGGATAATTTCGGCTTTTTCAGCCGAAAGGGCAGCCAGTTCACGAAAAACCCTGTTGATCGTTTCGCGCCAATCACCGGGATATCTCTGCCTGAAAAGACGCATCGTGGGATACCAGGGAGTTCTTTCTCCTTCGAGGCCCCAACGCCAATCAGGAACGTATGGAAGGAGATTCCAGACGGGCGCGCCCAGTGCTCCGGCCAAGTGTCCTATGACACTATCCACGGTAATGACGAGGTCGAGGTTTTTGATGAGCGCCGCTGTCTCCGTAAAGGCCTTGATGTCTTTGGTCATGATGTGAAGCCGGACTGTGCCCGACGTGTTCCCAACCTCTGCCAGGGCGTCTCTTCCGTACTGGAGACTGTAGAAATCGCAGAAGGCGGCCCCCAACAGCGGCAGGAACTGCTGAAACCCGATCGACCTGCTCCTGTCCCCGGTATTCTTCGCGTTTCCAGCCCAGGCGATGCCTATCTTCAAGGATTCAGGTTTTCCCTCTGCGAGGAGTCGTTCCCTCCATCTTGCCGCGGGACCTTCATCGATATGTATGTACGGAACCGGCGCGGGTATCGTATGGGCGCTGAGTCCCAAAAAGTAGGGGAGCGACAGGAGAGGGATCTCGGCGTCGTGTTCAACATTCGCGGGGGCGTGATCAGTTCTCTGCGGGACAACCTCATCGGCTCCGTCAATGGTACGCAAAAGATCGAGGAGTTGAGGTTGACATTCCAGGATCACTCTTCCCGCGGTTTCTTCCTTCAAGGGCGCCAGAAGGCGCGCAAAATGTACCGTATCCCCAAGCCCCTGCTCGGCCCGGATGAGGACCGTTGCCCCCTTTCTCGCGGGGGCCAGACGAGGTGCCGCACGCGGCCTCAGATAGGCCGCACCTTCTCTTTCGAGGCGCAGCTCATACTTTTCGAAGCCATCCCTGTAATTGCCCTTGAGAAGGAGAACATAGGCGAGGTCAAAGCCGGCCTGGTGAAAGGACGGGTCCAGTGAAAGGGCCCGACGGAAATGCGCCTCCGCCTTGCCGTACTCGCCCCTTTCCATGCAAACGCTGCCGAGGTTGTCAACGATTACAGGGGCATCAGGTCGAAGAGCCAGAGCCTTTTCGTAGACTGACAGGGCCTCATCAAGCCTGCCCTGCTCCCTCAACAGGACGCCAAGATTGTTCATGGCCTCCACAAACTGCGGTTGCAGGAGGATGGCCCTACGGAAATGTGCTTCCGCTTCTCCCGGCAGACCTTCTTCTTTCAAGGCACACGCAAGGTTGTTCAGGAGATCGGGCCGTTCCATGCCCGCGGACAGGATATACCGGTAGACGATGATGGCCTCTTTGCATCTTCCCTGGCGGGTGTAAAGATTACCCAGGTCGATGGCGGTCTCGAAGGCGCCGTGGTTGATGCCGAGAGTCTTCTTATAGTATTCCTCGGCTTTCTTATAATCACCCGCTGTCTCGGCGGTCCTGCCGAGCTGAGCCAGGATCATGTAATGGTCCGCTGTACCCTGAGAGAGACGGTCTCTTTCTGTCATGGTGAGGCTTTTCCGAACTTTCTCGTATCCGTCAGTTCGTCGAGGAGCTGTCGGGAATCCGGTTCCGTATGCCCGGTGGCTACCATACGCGTCAGGAGCCTTTGCGCATAGAGTATTCCCCCGGCTGATATGAGTTTCTGCGCCAGGGAATGAAGGGCCTTTCCATAGTGGACACGTTTCGACCACATGTCCTTGAGGAGTGTCTCACCCTTTAGGGGGTCATTTCCCACGCAATACGCCGCCGCTAGGACCCCTATGGCAGGGTAGTATCCCGGTTGGGCATCACGAAGCCTCTCGAGGACCGATACGGCCTCCGTCACATTGCCGTTGCACAAAGAAGCGGCTCCATATCCCAGCATGGCATCCTTTGAAGCCGGGTCCAGATCCATGGACCGTTTTGCCATTTCCAACGCCTTGTCAAACATGCCGAGTTCGAGATAACAGGTGGCCAGGTTGACATAGATGGAGCATTCATCGGGTTTGAACTTAATGTACAGTTGCCAGAGGCCGATCGCTTCTTCATATTTCCTGAGTTCCGCGGCCTGCACGGCCAATTCCCTGAGGGCCCGCGAATCCTGCATTGTTTCAAGTTTCTTTTTGCCCATATGGTAATACATTTCTGCCCGCATGGACAGGCGTTCCGCGTCGAGCTTGCCGTAATGGTGGACGGGAACCTCGTAATGCTCGGGGTGTACGTTCAGCCTCGCGAGCGAGAATTCGAGAAGCTCGTGGACACTGTTCTGGAAACGAATGCTCTTGTGGTTGGTGAAGAGTCTTACCTTTCCGGTAGACACCCAGCCTGTGCCCTCTTCCTCGTCAGGGTATTCCCCGATGTTCTCTATCCAACCTTCCAGATTGGCGTTATTCGTGTAATTGCGCGTTGCCATGGTATAGGCGACTCGTTTCCTGACCTTCCGGGAGATGGTGTGTCTCAGTCTCTGATGGTCTCGCGGGGAAATGACTTCATCGCCGTCATGAACAAGGACCCATCGGCCTGTCGCCCGTTCCAGCGAGGCATTTCTGGCCTCGGCAAAATCGTCGTTCCATGGATGGTCGTAGACCTGTGCCCCGAATACCTGGGCAATCTGTTTTGTCCTGTCCGTGGAGCCTGTGTCGACGACGATTATCTCATCGGCAACGGGTGTGAGGCTGGCGAGGCAGCGGGCGATATACTTCTCTTCGTTCTTTGTGATCATGCAGACCGAAAGCGTGTTCTTCTGCTCGTCTCCGGCTATGCGCAAAGGCCCCACCTTCTTTCTCACGTCCAGGGCAGCGTTGAGGATACCGTCATCGATGCCGAAGGTGGTAAGCGCCTTTTCAATTTCCTCCATGGCATCCTTGTCCTTTTTCTGTTTCAGGAGGATAGCCACAAGGAGGAATGCAAGCTGTTTATTGTGAGGAAAGAAGCTGTGGGCTTCACGGACCGCCTGCTCCGCCCGTTGCAGTCTGTCAAGGGAACCCACGGCGGAATCGTAGGTTGCGGCAAAATCGCTTCGTTCCGGTTCCAGGACAAAGGCCTTCTCGATAAGCTCGAAGCCTTCTTCCGCCCTGCCGTCGTGCCATTTCATCACTCCCAGATTCATGTATGGATCCGCGAAAGAGGGATCGGCGGCTATTGCTTTTTTGAAGAACAACTTGCTTTCTTTCTGGTCGCCTGACCGCATTGCCAGCAACCCTTTGAGATTGAAGGCCTTTGCTGAATCACCGCACAGGGAAAGGGCGCGGTCGGCATGATCCCGGGCGTCTTCAATGTGGTCCAGGTGATAATCGCAGCGCGCAAGGATCTCGAGGGCCCGTGGAGAGTCTTTTTCGTTCTCGGGCAATGAATCCATTGCCGCCGCCGCCTCCTGGTATGATTTGGCGTCCAGCAGGATCTCTGCAAGGCAGTAATAGAGGTTTCCATTGTCGGGCGTTCGTCTGATGCCGTTCATTATGGCCTGTACAGCCTCGTTGAGGAGTCCCTTGCTGTAGCGATCACGGGCATTTCTCATCGCGATGAAGGGCGAAAGCTTTCTTGCCTTTTCGGAGTTCGGATCCAATCTACCCCACAGCGCACGGAATGCCCGGTCAACGCGCTTCTCCCGCGGACCGTGCTGATTGACATAGATGCAGCTGTCGGCTGCGATCACGCACCGCTGTCCCTCGACGAGTATCCTCATGCGGAGATCATTGATAACGGAATAGGGGGTTTCCATATCCTCGTTGAAGTACCCGATCTCATCAAATGAGGATCTTTTTGTGAGTATACATGCGTAGTCCGCGTCGAATGTTGTCACGCAGTGGTTGGCGTTCCGTTCCGAATAATTTGCCGCATATTCTTCGAAATCTTTTAATGACAGGTTGTCGGGTGCAGACAGCTGTTGTATGCCGACGGCGCGATTGGAAACGGGGACGATCATTCCGTGGTCGGGAGACCTGTTCAGGCAGTCCAGCATCCTCGTGAGCGTCCCTTTGAGCATGAGGGTGTTCGCGTCAAGGACCAGCACGTATTGACCTGTAGATTCCTGTATCGCGTCATTGCAGGCAACGGCATAATTGGCACTCTCCCCGACATCTATGGTCCTGCACTGCGGATCGTCGGAGACATGCCGGTGCAGCCAGGGAGGTGTTTTCAGTGCGCCAGGCTTGACGATGATCACTTCATGCGGTTCCTTGACCTGCGCACGGATCGACTCCAGGCATCGCCTCGCACCATCCAGGCTGGAGACGGATACGGGGATGATCACTGACGTCAGACCGGGGATCGTTTTGGCTCCGCTTATTTCTCTAGCCATCATGGATTCGAAGCGCAGTACCGCCTTGTCCAGGTCCTCTTTTCCGAAGGAGGCTGAAAGCAGCTGCCTGCGCGCAGGAATATGATGAGGATCCAACTGTAGCGCAAGCGTGAGGTACACTTTTTCCGTATCATAATATCCGAGCATGTGCAGTACCTGGGCATAGAAGCACAGCAGATCGGCGTTGGGATAGAAATGCAGCCATGCCATTGCCTTTGCCGCCCTGTCATACGCTCCTTCCCTTACCAGAGTTATGGCCTGCCTGATGGACTCCTTGTCGTTTGCGGATCCTTTGTCTGCACTGTTGTCCTGGTAATTTAACAGGGGCGAAGGAGTGGTTGCCAATTCCTCATACGTCCACAATGAGGGTGAATCCACAAAATCAACCGCCCGTGTCATGGATGCGGCCTGCCACTCAGTGTCGTTACCGAACAGGGAGGCGCTATCGACCCCGGTCTGTTCGCAATAGTACTTTACGAGATTATCATAGAGGGGATACCACGAGTATGGCCGAAGACCTCCGGAATGTATCCAGGTGTCGATACTGTCAATGTACCTGATATACTCGCTTTCGGGCATGGTACGAAGATACTTGCTGAGTTCCTCGTAGTCCTTGAAGTCACGGAAATCAATAAAGCATGTCCTTGGAATATACTCATCGATATTGGGGCAGCCCAGGTAGATCGGCAGTGTCCGCGCTTCCAGAGAATCAATGAGCTTGTCAACCCAGCCGCGGGCAAATACGGGATCAGCCGTATTCTCGAAGGAGAGAGAGTACTTGTAGCTCGAAAGGAGGTCCAGTTTTCGGTTGTTTTCAATCGCTCCCTTATAATTCGGAAGAAAGAAGGGGACCATGCCGTACACATCGAATGGAGTATCGGAGTTGAAGTGGAACCAGACAGCCGCCTCCAATCTCTTCGAGTATAGTTCGCCAGGAACCAATGAATGTTTGTTACCGCTGACCATACATATTCCCGGTTTGCGTTCGTGCAGGGGGTATTTCCTGACGCGCTCATCCAGATCTTCGGTTATGATGAAGTCTTTGCTGTCTCCGAACCACGGGTGAAAGCCCTGGTGGGGAGAGTAGCCTTTTGTGAAACCGTATTTCTCCACTAACTCATCGCACAGGGTGACAACGCGATCAAACTGTTTCCAGATGACATCATTGTATTGTCCGGGGAGGACGATGGTGGGTTCGGTGATGAAAAGGACATTCAGTCCTGGTTGTCGGCCATAGAAACTGAAAGCATCCATGTAGACATATACTGCGCAGCCGATGACGGGTTTTCTTGTGTTGATCACGCAGACATTGCCCCGACTTACTGACGAGATGAAGTCGGGCCGTAGGTGAGCATACACAAGGTTGATTGTCACTTTATCCATTTTTGCCCCTTATTGCGCTGCTCGTTTTCCCGGCATCGATTGTGACTGTCCGGTTTGTCTGCCTCGAGCAGATAATGGTGGTCATTAATATGACGGTATGTCGACGGTATCCCGATATCCACGAAGAAGCCCCGGGAAATGAAACCGCTCATGCCATGAGGGACCAGTTCGGGAAAGAGGTCATTTTCAAGGGAAAAACTACCGGAGGCCGGCATGTGATCGAGAACGGTTCTGTCCATGATGTAGGCCCCCCTGTTGATATAACCGGAATGACGGTCGCTTTTCTCACAGAACTCCAGGATATCAGAGGCCGCATTTATCTTCACGAAACCGTAACGGTCTGTATCATCCGAGGCTATCAGGCCAATCGTTGCCAGGCGCTTATGTGATAGATGATGCTTTTCCATTTCTCTAAAATCCACCTGATTAAAGGTATCGCCGTTCAGAATCAGGCTGTGGGGTTCATCGGCTGTCCTGAGTGCCTCGCGAACGGACCCTCCGGTGCCGAGAGGGGTATCTTCCTCGGAATAGACAATTCCCACACCCCATTTCGAACCGTTGCCAAAGTGAGATCGAATGACATCCTTCCGGTAACCGATGGAGAGCATGATCTCCCTGAACCCTTGCGCGGCCAACGCGAGTATCACATATTCCAGAAATGGTTTTCCGCGCACAGGTGCCATCGGTTTGGGAACGTTGTTCAAGACGTTTTTCAGCCTGGTTCCCATCCCGCCCGCGAGTATAATGGTTTTCATACGTTTCAGAGTCCTTCTTCCGCGTAATAGACTATCTGGCTGCCCAGTGTATCGAAACGAAATGGCACGTGGAGGAGAAAATGAAGCGCCTCCTTTACCTTTTTTCTTTTTTCTGGTTTTACGAAGAAGAGCATGAATCCGCCGCCGCCGGCGCCGAGAATCTTGCCGCCTACAGCTCCATTCTTCTTCGCCGTATCGTATATGGTGTCGATGTAGGGATTCGACACCTTGGGCGAAAGGCTCTTCTTGAGTTTCCAGGTTTCATGAAGGAGTTTGCCGAATTCCACCATATCCTTCTCGCCACTCAAGACCTCGAAGGCGTCGTTGACCATGCTCATGAGCGTCTTGTAGTCGGTCCTCTTGTCTTCAAGGCGATCCATTTTCTCCTCCTCTATATTGGAAGCGGAGCGCGTGACGCCCGTAAAGAAGAGGAGAAAATGGTCCTGCAGGTGTTGAAATGCATCTCGGGAAATGGTAACAGGCACGACTTCAATATTGTGCTGGCTCCTGAACTCGATCTTGTTCAAGCCTCCGAATGACGCGGCTACCTGGTCCTGCGAGCCCACCTTTTCTTTGATCATGTCCTGCTCAATGTGGATCGCTTCTAGGGCGAGCCGTTTCTTCGATACAATCTTTCCCTTCAGAGCATAGAGGGCGTGTAGAAGGCCAACCGTGAAAGCCGAACTGGAGGCGAGCCCCGACATTGCCGGTAGGTCGCCGTCATGACTGATGGAAAGACCGAAGTTCACGTCCATGAATCTCAAGGTCTCCCGGATCGAAGGATGGATTATGTCATTGACGCCGCGCGCCTGCTCCTGCTTGGAGTAGTTGAGTCTGTATTTGTAGTCGAAGAAGGGAGGCAAGCATCGGCAACTAATGTAGCAGTATTTATTGATAGTTGTCGATAAGACGGCGCCTCCGCCATTGTTTTCATACCAGGCGGGGAAGTCGGTGCCTCCGCCAAAAAACGAGATACGAAAAGGTGTTCTGGTGATTATCATATGCGTAAAACCCCTCTGTGAAGTGCGTCGTTCCTTATGAGGCTAATAATCCTCCCATCGTTCAACCCATGCTCGCTGTGAAGGAATTCGCGGTCTCCGATCTCGAAACTGTACTTATCTTCAAGCCCGAGTTTATGCACAGACATGGAAAGTCCGTTCCTGGCGATCACATCCAGCACCAGACTTCCCAATCCACCCCCCGTTGCGAAGGCCTCCTCCATGGTGAAGATGGCTGCATATCTTTTCAAGGTCTCGCACAGGAGGTGCTCGTCGAAGGGTTTCAGGAGAAACACATCGACAACGCCGGCCTCTATGCCCATGCTTTTCAGTTTTTCTGCTATTCTCAACGATTTGTGGGTCATATAACCCGTGGAAACGAAGCATGCCCCGGATCCCCTTAAGACCTCGTGAAAACCTTTATCCATGGCAACATCATCACTGTTCGAATAAATATCCGGCAGGAGCTTTCCGTCGAGCCTGATGTATTTGGGTTTTTTCACGGTGATCGAGTGATCCACGAACTTTCCGATAGTGACCGTATCGGCGGGGGAAAAGAGCACGAGATTGGGCAGTGTCCGCATGATGGACAGGTCTTCGAGACAATGATGGGTTGGGCCGGTGAAATCATAGCTCAGGCCTGCACCGACACCTATGAGATTGACATTGACATCCCGGGTGTGGGACAGCAGGCTAAGGTTGATCCGTATCTGCTCATAGGCTCTCATGGAGATGAATGGGGCGATCCCGTAAGCATAAACGACAAACCCCTCCAGCGCCAACCCCGTCGAGATATTGACGAGGTTCTGTTCCGCGATACCCACGTTAATGAACCTGTCTCTGAAGGTACTCCTCAACTTGTCAAGGACGGGGGAACCAAAATCGGCGGACAGGAAGAGAATGTCCTTGTTATCGAACATCCGTTTGTAGAGTTCCTCGATCAAAAAATCCCGCATGACCATCGGTTCGGGCCGTGTCATCTTATCTCCCCGAGCAATGTGTCGATCTCGTCCCCTTTGACCGCCTTTATATGACAGAGGGGATCAGCTTCGAGCCTTGCGATCCCTCTGCCCTTCACCGTGTTGGCGATCAGCGCCTTCGGACGGTCCGCTCCATCCTTCTTGAAGGTCCGCAGTGCCCTGTGCAACTGGCCCATGTCGTGGCCGTCCACGACCTTTGTCTTCCATCCGAAGGCCCTGAGCTTCCCGTCAAGGGGCTCCAGGTCCAGTATGTCCTTGCAGTAACCGAGCATGGACATCTTGTTGTTGTCGATGATGAGCACGAGATTGCCCAAACCGTTGTGCGCGGCGAACATGACAGCCTCCCAGACGGAGCCTTCGTACAGCTCTCCGTCACCGGACAGGACAAAAACCTTTTCCGCCTGATTTCTCATTTTCAATGCGGTGGAGATGCCGCAGGCTACTCCAAGACCGTGTCCAAGCGAGCCATTTACCGTTTCGAAACCGGGGATTGTGCTGTCGGGTATATCATTGAGAAGCCCGCCCTGTTTGCAGACCCTATCGAGCTCTTCCATCGGAAAATACCCCAGGTCGGCAAGGATAGGATAAAGGGATACAGCCCCGTGGGATTTGCTCACAATGAGCCTGTCCCTGTGGTTCCAGTGGATATCCTTTTCGTCGTAGGCGATGATTCCGCCGTAATAGAGGGCGACGAAGATCTCGATGCATGAGAGCGATGACGCGAGCCTTGTCCCCTGCGCGGTTTTGTGGATCTTCAAGGTCTCCCGCCAGACCCACCGTGCCTTTTCCTCCAGCAACGATATGTTTGCAGGCCTGCCCGTCGTATTCTTTCCATTTCCCGTTACCGTCAAAGGTTCACCGTCTTCCTGTACCAGTCGATGGTCTTTGCGATCCCGTCCTTCACACCGGTCTTTGCCTTGAATCCCAGCAATTTGTCCGCCATGGAAACATCGATCAGCCTGATAGGTATCATGGAGGGCCCGGTGGCGTCGTACTCGATCTTTGCGTTGGAATAGTTATCCACTTCCAGGGCAATGCCGAGTATTTCCTTCACGGTGTATCCCTTTCCGAGACCGATATTAACGGGGGCGAAGGTTTCGACCTTCTCCATGGCGGACACCACGGCATCCACGAAATCGTCGATGTAAATGAGGTCCCGTACATCCTCTCCGGATCCCCATACCTGTATCGGGTCGTGCCTTTCCACGACCTTGCGCAGGGTGGCGGCCATGACATGGGATGTCGCAGGATCGAAATCGTCATAAGGCCCGTAGATATTGGAGGGCCTGATCACGATGGTTTTCATGGGTTTTTTCAGTTTTTCAGCATACAGCCGACAGAGTATCTCCGTGTATCTCTTCATCCACCCCACGCCGAAGTAGGTCTCATAAGGATCACCGTCGAACATCTCTTCTTCCTTCACATACCGGTCTCCCGACGGGGGATATGCCGCATTGCTGCTCAGGAAGACGAACTTGTGAACTCCCGCCGCATAAGACGCTTCGAGTATGCGGGCATTCATTATGATATTGGGGGTTACGTGAACGAGGGGTGTTGACGCAATTACCGCCGCCCCGGATGTGTTTGCAGCGCACATGACCACATAGTCCATACCTTCTGCGGCCTTGCCGCAGTCATTTGCGTCGAGCAGATCACACTGAAGGTATTCTATCCTCTCGTCCCTGATGACGGGAGGTTTCCGGTGCAGTGTGGCCCTCACGCGGGCCCCCAGGGAGAGGAACCTGTTTATGAGGTTCACTCCTACGAATCCCGTGCCTCCTGCTATGAGTATCCTTTTGTTTTCAAACATGTTCATTTCCCCTCATCCCTCCTTGATACTATGGGGTCTTTAACGGGCCACCATATGTTCAGCTTTGGATCGTTCCACAAAAGAGTGAACTGGCCGACGCGGTTGTAGTAGGTGTTCTGCTTGTAATGGAATATGGCCTGTTCGGAAAGCACCACGTGGCCATTTCCGAATTTGGGAGGGATCAGCACCTGCTGCCTGTTGTTTTCGGACAATGTAAATGACGTCCACGTGCCGAACTGTGCCGAGGTTTCGTCCCAGTTCACCACGACAAGATAGAACCTTCCCTGCAGACAGGACACCAGTTTCCACGTTTCGCCGTCGCCGTGTATGCCGCGAAGGACATGCCGGGAGGAGACGGATATGTCGTCCTGAATGAAATCGACGCCTATCCCTGATCTTCTGTAGAGCTCTTCGTTATAAAGCTCGACATAGGTGCCCCGAAAGTCCTCAAAGATGGTGGGCGGCTCTATCAGCAGCACGCCGTCGAGATCTGTTTTCCTCACTTCCATAGCTTTCGTTCTCCATCATTCATAGGCGGCAAGCTCATTCGATCACGCAGTACGCGGCAGGTGCGACCGCCCAGGGGATGGACTGCAGCTTCAGGCGGTGTTTCCTGATAAACTGATCAACCGCCAGGGTCTCGCCGGGCCACTCCTGGATCGCATACTCATCAAAGGCAATGATACCGCCTGGGACCATATAATCCATGATCGACTCCAAAACGACTGAAGTCGGTTTGTAAAGGTCCATATGCATCAACACAAATCGAAAACGGACACCGGGATTCTCCTTCACGAAGCGGGGGAAGGTTTCCGCGGCGTCGCCTTGAATGATGTGCATGCGCCCGCCGATGGTGGTGTTGGTCCTCTTGTACCAGTCCAGGTCTTCGAAGAATACCTCCGGGTCTTGCCGGAACCCGCCTATCTTTCTCTGTCCGGTCGCGATGAGGCTCTCGTCTTCCGAGGCCAGTTCCGTTATCCCCGTGAAAATGTCGAATCCATAGAGGTGGTTGGAAGAGGCTCCGTCCCTCTCAAAACAGGGGCGGTTAAATATCTCGATAAGGCGCGAGAGAAAATAGAAGGTCGAGCCGTTGTAGACACCAAACTCCGCCACCGATCCGGGCAGCTCCAATGTCTTTTTGTAAAGCTCAAATATTGCAAGGTGTCGTTCCAGGTGTGACCGGTACAGGAATCCAGCATACTTCGATACTTCGAAAAAAAAGTCTCTTTCCCGTCCTTTATCATCGATGATCTGCATATCCTCATTCCTCAAAGTAGTTTTTGCGTGCCAGGAACTCATCCGCATTGGCGGTGTACCACTCCCACGTCCTTTTAAGCCCTTCAAGGAGTGACGTTGTAGGGTCATAGTCAAGTATTTGTCTGGCAAGGCTGATGTCCATTACCCGCTTGGGAAAGCCTGAGGATTTGGTATCGTCAAAGCGATACGTGAAGGGGATGAAGGCGTTTAATGTTTCAATGAGTTCACGTATCGTGTACCCGTTGCCGCTTCCCAGGTTGACATAGCGCCCCTGCGTGCCGTGATGCAGCGCAAGGATAATTCCCTCCGCGACGTCCCTGCTGTACGCAAAGTCCCGTATCGCCGACCCGTCCCCCCAAACCACGAGAGGGTTTTCGCCATTATGGATGCGGTACATCAGGGTTGGGATGACCATGGCGCTTTTGGGATCGAAATTGTCACCCGGTCCATAGACGTTGCAGGGCCTGACGACGGCGAAGTTTTCAAGGCCGTACTGGGTCCGGTAGGCCTGGATCTGCATCTCCGCCATCCGTTTTGCCCATCCGGGGAACATATCCATCGGCGGCTCCGTTTCCAGTGTGGCTGATTCCTTGAAAACATCGGCGCTTCCATAGGCGCCTATGGAACTGGTATAGACGACTTTCTGGACTTTGTTCAGCCTGCAGGCCTCAAGGACATTGGTGTTGAACATCAGCAGGGGGACGAAGAAGCTGGCAGGCTTCTTGACCGTGACCTCGATGGAGCCCTTGATGCCCGCCACATGGAAGACAAAGTCCATGTCCTTTGTTATGTCTTTGCAGAAGGCAAAATCCGTAAGATCTCCGTATACGTGGTTTGCCCTGTCATCGACACGCAGACGGTCCAGGGAAACGATCCTCACGTGGGCGCCGGCAGTGCACAGGAGGTCCACGATCTCTCTCCCGATCAGGCCCGTGCCTCCGGTGACGACTGCGTTCTTCCCTGAAAAGCGTTTCAGTATCTCATCCCTGATCAAATTAATACCTCCTGATGTCTATTCGACCGTAAAGTAGGATACACGGGAAGCAGGTCGAAAGCGTTTCAGCTTGACGTTGTTCAACCCGAAGACCTCATTCAGTGCGACGGTCTCCCCGGGCGAATCATGGTCGTTCAGTTCGTCAAAACCCAGGACACTCCCCTTTATCAGATGCGGTTTTATCAACTCCAGGCACTTCTTTGTGGGCTCATAAAGATCGAAATCAAAGTACGCCAGGGCAACGATCGTTTCCGGAAAGTCCTTGAGATACTTTTTGAACTTCAGCGTTGCATTTCCCGCGATGGTTTCGAACCTTCTTATGTGGGCAAGAGGGTTGTCTTTTTCCTGAAATTCCAGGATGCTGTCCAGATAATCCTTGTAATTCTTCGTTACAGCCAGGTTCCCCTTTTTCATGAGGCCCGATTTGCCATCCTTTGGGTGGACAACGGGGAAACCTTCGAAGGTATCGAATACGACGATCTTTCTATGACGGTTGAACGTATCGTACATGCCGCGCATGGCGGCAAACAGGGACGCGTTCTGACCCCAGCGGGTCCCGAACTCTATGATTACCCCCGGTATATCGACAATCTGTGTATAGATATGATGCAGAAAGAGGATGCGGGACAGGAGCTTTGAATTCAGGAATAAACCGAGATTGGACATGATCTCGTCGTCCGGGACAGGACATTGCCTGAATAGACTCAATAGCTGATTCCTTGCCGTCTGCTCGTTCTGGCTTTCATACACAACGTTACCAAACTTGGATTTTCCCATTTATACACTCCCGGTGTCTTGCCTGATTACCAATGCGGGAATCGGCTTCGTTCTTTGATAGGCGATAACCCAGGCCCAGTACTTCCTGAGCTGTCCCAGAAAATCGTAAGGGTCGAGTTTATAGAGGCATCTTCCCTGCGGGTCCCTGCATCCTGTCAATTGAATGGGTTTGGTGGACCTGCGCCTGACTATGTCCTGAGCCATCAACTCCGGGCTGGGAACAAGATCAGCGGTATTCTCCAATGCCTCTTCGAGTGAAGTGTAGGTCGGCCTTCCGTCGGGGCTCTCAAGGGAGATCATGTCAATGGGGACATGGACGACTTCGGGCGTTGCAAGACCGTCAATGACGGCAAGGTCATCGGGATGGATATCGAAATCGGCCGCCGCCGCATTCTCCCGTATGTGTCCTGTATCGGCTGCCTTGGTCAGGGCTATGACATGTGATTTGGATACCATCCATCTCAGCACCAGCTGAAAGATGCTCTTTTGATACTTCTCCGCCATAGTTGTCAGGGGCCGCAGAGAATCCGCAACCAGAGACAGGTTACCTTGCCCCAGGGGGCTGTAGGCGATCATTGTGATGGAGTTCTGCCGGCAGTATGGCAGCATTTCAGTTTCCGCTGAGCGATCGTCAAGGCTGTACTCCACCTGGTTTGAAACAATTCCCGGGGAGAGGAGGTCCTTCAGCCCCTGTATGTCTCCCGTGGTGAAGTTGCTTACGCCCACGCAGCGTACCTTACCGTCAGCGACCAGGCGGGTGAGGGCGTCCGCCACCGGCTCCATCGGTGTCCAGGGATTGGGGAAATGGATCTGATACAGGTCGATACGGTCGGTATTCAGCCTGCGCAGGCTGTGTTCTGCCGCAGCCAGGACCGCCGAACGGGTATCGCCGCCCCGGAGGTTGAATTTGGTGGCCAGGACAACCGTGTCCCTCATGCCCTTGATGGCCTTGCCGACCAGCTCTTCCGATAACCCCCCGCCGTACAGATCGGCTGTATCGATCAGGTTCATCCCCGACTCTATCCCTATCCGCCATCCCTTGATTCTCTCCGTGGCCTTGTCGTTGTCGTACCATGCGTAGGAGCCGACGTGCGTTGCCCCCTGTCCGATTGCGGATACTTTCAAGTTTGTGGAGCCAAGAGTCTTGTATAGCATCACAGTAAACCTTCACTCCTTCGGAGTTCGGAGAGGATTTCCTTCCCACGGGCCCCACGAATCGTGTTTTCCACCTCGGAGACTTCGGATGGCATGATCTCATCGAGTCTGCATATTCTGTCCCCTGAGACACCCAGCGACTGCAGATGAGAATAGATCTTGTTTGCGTACCTGGTTAACGGGATGAGAAAGCAGGCTTCAGGCACAGCTTCGACGTTCTCTTTGGAACGCCTTCTTATTCTGAAATCGAGGTAAGACAATCCAATCCTGGATTCATCGATATCCATGACTCCCGCAATGTTAACACCAGCAAGAAAGATCTCCGCCATGGCCTGGAATTCCGCATCGTCCATGCATGGCGTCACAATAACCGGGCACGTCCCGAGCTTGATGTGCTCAAATACCTTTCTGTTGCGGTCATAATCGTTTTTTACATGCTCGAACACCATGGGGGAGATGTTCATCGTCTGGTTGCAGTGACGGCAGGACACCTTGAATATACCCAGGATACGTTGTTTAAACCGTCTGTAAGGGCTCACTCTCCCGCAATGCGGGCATTCGATCGAGAGCCTGTAGGTGTCGTCGGTTTCACGGCAGCTATCCAGGCACCTGCCGAAATGATCGTTCAGAATTGTTGCCCTGGTGACCTCTTTTTTTAGCTGAAACCAGTCCATATGGTTCATGGAGCTGATATTGGGCGGCCTATTGATGCAGGCATCGAGAAGCTCCAGCTGCCGGGTAGGCGAAGGATCTCCCTTGGCAACCTGCTGCTCCCACAGAACAGACCCGGGGTAGGGGCGAACATACCCCATGGTGAGGTGATAATCCGGGTGATCTCTCCAGAAGGAAAGCGTTTCGAGCCCGCTCTTCAACGTCTCGGCAGGGTCGCCGAAGATGAAATAGCCCTGTATACCGATGCCGGCTTTGCGTGTCAGGGTCATCGCCCGTTCGATCTGTGCGGCGTTAATATGCTTGTTCATGCTTCGGAGCACTTCGTCGTTCATGCTCTCGAAGCCGTAACTGACAAGAAAACATCCGGCATCCTTGAGACGTGCCAGCAGTTCTTCATCAATGGTGTCAACCCGCAGCTGGCACATCCATTTAACCGGACGCGGCAGTTGCTTCAGCCGGTCGCATATCTCGAAAAGACGGCCTCTCTTGAGCGACAGAAGCTCGTCGAAGATAGCCAGGTTGTGGACATCATATTTATCGACGACATACCGCACCTCGGCGATAAAATCGTCCACCGGCCGGCTGCGGTAACGCTGACCCAGCGGATGATAACAGAAGGTACACGAAAAGGGACAGCCCCTGCTTGAAATTATGGGATAGAATCGAGGCTCGTCGTTTACATACAGATACAGGCTGTCGTTGGGGCCCTGGCGCGACAGGTATGTCTGGATGTCGAATCCCTCCACATCCGGCCATGCACACTGTTCGAGATCCAGGATGGGCCCCCGGGGTTCGGTCAGCACCAGGGGGCCGCCGTTGATACGATAGCCGACGCCGTTGACGCCTCTGCAGTCATAGCAGCCGTTGTCGAGGGTGCGGATCAGCTCCACAATGGTGATCTCTCCCTCCCCCAGTACCATGTAATCGGGTTTCAGGTAATCGTACATTATGTGTGGAGATGCCGTTACTACCCCTCCGCCGACAATCACTTTACCTGCCGGGTCGATATCCCTTACCGAATCGATGATCTCCTTAATTGATCGATAGTGTGCGGACAGGCCTCCTGTGAGGAAATACCCGTGAGACCGGTCTTTCAGCGATTGAGTCAGCACTTCACTGACAGGACCGCCGTGATGGTTCAGGTTGATCACGTCCACCGCGTAACCGTCCTTTTTCAAGGCTGCCGACACATAGGCCAGCCCCAGGGGAAATTCATAATAGCCCGTCTCGGCATACTGCCCGTAGCGGGGGACGATTATAAGGATGTTCGCGTGTAAAGGGTCTTTCATATGCTCATGTCCCATCCATCCAATCCATCGGTGTTGAAATTGGAGCGGAGCGAGGCCCCATCCTTATCACCGCTCAGTACCAGCAAATGGTTCTTCAAGCGGTTCCGGATACCGTTGAGTTGATGTGACAGCTTCAACAATTCCATATAGCGGTCCGGTTCGCTGGCGTGGTAAATCTCCATGGTGTCCTTGTTGTTCCAGATGTGCAGGTTGAGCTGGGCCAACGCGATGATGACGCGGATCAACGCAGCGTCGAGCTTGATGTTCTTTTCCTCGATGATCATATTGAGGTCATGCTCGATCCGTTTCATTTCTTCCCTGATCGCCTCTTTTTCCGGGAAGGTGGTTTCCTTGATCTGATCCACGGTCAATCTGTCTATCAGCTCGGCTAAAGGCGGTAAGAATAGGCGATTCCCTTCACTCATGTTCTATCTCCCCTTGAGATCTGCCAGATCCCTGTGCTCCATGAACCACGAAATTGTCTTCTTGATCCCCTCTTCAAGGGATACCTGCGGCTGGAAACCGATGGCGTCCCGTGCCTTCTCGATTGAGAGTATGCGAACCTGGTCCCCGGTCGGACCCTCGGGGCGCCACTCGATGGACCCAGACGAGTTCGCGCAGGCGCATACGGTTTCCGCAACCTCCCTGATCGATATCCCTCTGCCGCAACCAAGGTTCAGCGGGACACAGGGCGGGGCTTTGTCGAGCGCAACAAGCAGCCAATCCGCAAGGTCTTCCGAGTAGATGAAGTCGCGCCGGACGGTGCCGTCGCCCCAGACCCTCAACGGGTTCTCCCCGTCGATGACCCTTCGGATTATTGCCGGAATGACCTGGGCCGTAGAAGGATTGAAATCGTCGTACGGCCCGTACACGTTTGAAGGTCTTACTATACGAACGGCGTCCCAGCCGTGTTCGAGCATGTACGCCTCTGCCTGCACTTCGCCGATCCTTTTTGCCAGTCCGGGAATGCGGTCGTTTTGCAGCGGCATGCCGTCCCATACAGTATCCTCCCGTTTCGGCACTTCTGCGCGAGGATATTCACAGATGCTTCCCACGTAGAGGAAGCGCTTCACCTGGTTGCGGAAGGACGCCTCCATGAGATTTGTCTGGAACCAGAGCATCGGGACGAGGTAGCTGGCGACCTTTTTCTGCCCTATGCCCACGGATCCTTTGATGCCCACCATGTTGAAGACGCAGTCATAGCCCCGGGTCGCTGCGAGGCAGTTATCCAGTTGCGTCAGATCAAGACGTTCGAAGGATGCCCCTTCAGGCAGCACGCGCCGGGCGTAGTCCTCGCTATCCATCGATACGATGTGAACGTCGGCGCCGTGCTCAACCAATCGGGCAGCCACGGGGATGCCGATCGTGCCCGTTCCTCCGGCGACGAGGACCTTCCTTCCCCTGTAGAAATCAGCAGTGTTCATTGAGTTCCCCTTTGATGATCGATGGTATGAGAACGTCTTCTCCGCAGGCGATAACCCAGGCCCAGTATCTGAGTTTGCCCTCAACAACCTCGTAACGCGGGCCCACTCTGGCGCCGGGATCCACGGATATCTTGACAGGTTTCAGGATCTCACCGGCCTTGATCTGCGCCGCGAGATCGGCCGGACTCGGAGTCAGCCCGTATGCGTTTTCCCGGGCTTCTTCCAGTGTGACGTACACCTTCTGCGAACTGTCGCCCTTCACCCGTATGAGAGCGGCAGGGACACCCGCTATGTCATCGGCGAAGATGGAGGATATGAGATCGATGTCCTCAGGGGCGATCGCAAAGTCGCCTGTATGTGCATTTTCCGAGAGGTGGTGTTCATTGAAGGTTCGCATTACCACCATGGTTCCTTCCTGCCTGGTCAACCAGGCCAGAACGAGCTGAGTGGAAGAAATGGCATATCTTTTCGCCATCTCCTCGAGCCTGATCAGTTGTTGGCCATCATTTCCCGGTCTCC
Organism: Syntrophorhabdaceae bacterium; assembly: GCA_028698615.1. Lineage (NCBI taxonomy): Bacteria > Pseudomonadati > Thermodesulfobacteriota > Syntrophorhabdia > Syntrophorhabdales > Syntrophorhabdaceae > Syntrophorhabdaceae bacterium. The sequence continues at coordinate 35,217 of JAQVWF010000009.1, read as the reverse complement.
TGTGGGCAAGCGGGCTGTATCCGATGAAGGTCATCCCGTTGTCCCGGCAGAACGGGACAAAGCTGGATTCTGCCGTGCGGTCGAGAAGATTGTATTCATGCTGGATGGATGCGAAACGACTGTCAGGAAGGAACGACCGGGCCTTCCTTGCTTCTCCGATGGTGCAGTTGCTCATCCCGATATACCGGACCTTGCCGTCGCTGATGAGCCTGTCCATTGCCTGCAGGGTTTCTTCCAGCGGGACCCGCGGATTCGGCCAATGCGTCTGGAGCAGGTCGATCCTGTCCGTTCCCAGTCTCTTGAGGCTTGTTTCCGCGGACGATATGACATCCGCATATGAACTCTTTTCGGGTGGGAATTTGGTGGCAATGAAAACGCTGTCCCTGATGTCTGCAACAGCTCTTCCAAGCGCCTCTTCGGCCCGCCCCGAACCATAGTCACAGGCAGTGTCGATAAATGTCATCCCCATGTCAACCCCGGTGCGTATCAATTTTTCGTCTTCGCGGCCATATGCGGCGGTCCTGGCCTGGCTGCCTATGCCTTTGCCCATACCCAGCCCGACGACCGGAACCCTTTCGCTTGCTGTGCCCAGTGTCGTGTATTTCATGACCACGTCCGAATATGGTTCAAGATGCTGCTGTCGTCCAGTCCGTGCTGCACGTGCATCCACTCCCTGTCCCCGTGGCGCTCGCAGTATCGGTCGTAGAGGGCAAACCGTTTTACCGGTATCCCTGCTCCATGATCGGCAAGTGCCTCCAGTACGGTGCTTCCAATGCCACCGACGGTCGAGTGCTCTTCGAGAGTGACAATTCTGGAGTATCGATGGGCGTACCGCAGGAGCAAGGAAACATTGACGGGCTTTATGCGGTACAGGTCGAGAACGCCGGTCCTTATAGAGTATTTTTCCAACTCTTCCGCCAGCCGGAGGCCTTTATGGACCATGAGGCCCGTCGCCACGATCAGGAGGTCCTGTCCGTCCTTCAACAGGGATAAACCGTCGGAAAGATCCTGCTCGGGGGAATACAGAAGGGGCAGCCTTCCTTTGTCGATTCGCACATAAACAGGTTTCTCGCTTTCGTATGACATGGCGGCCATCCCGGATGCCATCACGGGATCGGAGGGGTTGAAGATGGTCATGCCGGGAAGGGCACGCATAATGGCTACGTCCTGAACGGCGTGATGTGTGGGGCCGTCACTGTTGTACGTGATCCCCGGTCCCGCCCCGATGATGGTTATGGGAAGGCCCATGCCGCTTATATTGACCTTGATCTGCTCGAAACAGCGCATGGTGGCAAAAGGCGCAATGGCATAGACGAATACCTTTTTACCGCCCAGGGCCAGTCCGGTGGCTATATTGATCATGTTCTGTTCCGCCACACCCATGTTGATGTATTGCCCGTTGATATCTTTCTTGAAACGTTCGAGACTTAAGGCCCCCATATCGGCCGTGAGAAACAGAACGTTGTTGTCGGCGGCAGCGATATCATAAAGCCTGTCAAAGAAGGCATCTCTTATGTCGAGCCCTGGTTCTGTCACGACGTCACTTCCTTCACCGGTGTCGCGCAGAGGTCGATGTCCAGCTCTTTTCTTGCCGTTTCCAGTTCATCCGACGTCGGTACGCCATGGTGCCAGTGAAGCTGCCTTTCCATGAAGGATACGCCGCGCCCCTTGATCGTGCTGGCGATAACAGCCAGAGGTTTGCCGTTGTCGCGGGCCTTGATGGTTTTCAGGACCTCGAGTATTTCCTTGTGGGAGTGACCGTCTATTGACTTTACCTCCCATCCGAAGGCTTCCCATTTCTCGGCAAAAGGCTCCAGCCTGACGCAGTCTTCCGTGAAATCGGTTACGCACTGTCCGTTGCGGTCAATGACCACCGCAAGATTGCCGAGCTCGTGGTGGCCGGCGAACATGGCCGCTTCCCAAAGGGAACCCTCGTAGCACTCGCCGTCACCGACGAGGACAACCGTCTTATAGTCTTTGTGGTCGAGTTTTGCGCATAATGACAGGCCCGCACCGATACCGAGCCCTTGCCCAAGAGAACCGCTGTCTGTTTCAACACCGGGGATGTTCCTGTCGGGGTGCCCGCCCAGCATGGTTGCGTTACCGCAAAATGTCGAAAGCTCGGATAATGGAAAGAACCCCAGATCGGCCAGTATCGTGTAAAGCGCTACTCCCGAGTGGCCCTTGCTCATAATGAACCGGTCGCGGTCCGGCCAGCCGGGATCTCTTGCATCGTACCTGAGGATATCCCCGTAAAAGAGACTGACCAAAATGTCCGTGCAGGACAACGCTCCTCCGATGTGGCCCTTCTTTGCGTTGAATATCATTTCAACGATCTGCTTCCTTACCCATCGGGCCTTCTTTTCGAGAAAATTGATCGAGGTATCCATCATCACCTATTCAAGAACATCTTTCCTGCTTTGACCCGTTCCCGCCAGTAGCCGAGAAGGTCCTTCATTGTTGTTTCAAATGATATCTCCGGCTTCCATCCCGTGTGACCGTGAAACTTGGAGATGTCCGGCACCTGGAGATCGGCGTCGAGGGGTCTTAGTCTCCCTTCTTCCGTCTCAACGCGGATCCTGTCCTTTGCGGCGGAGATCCCTATGAGATGGTCCAGCATCTCACCTACCGTGCAGGAGAACGCCCCTCCGATGTTGTAATACTGGCCCGGGATGGGGTTGACGGTGACCAGCATGTAATAGGCGCGCACCGCGTCCCGCACATCCGACCAGGTGCGCATCGAATTGAGGTTGCCCGTCTTCACGACGGGCGGGATCAACCCCCGCTCTATCATGGCGATCTGCTTGGCGAAGGTGGATTCGGCAAAGACGTCCCCCCTGCGCGGCCCGGTGTGAGTGAACATTCTCGTGACGACGACCTTCTGGGCGTAAGCCTCCGCGTGGAAGCGGCCCACCATGTCGGTGCCGATCTTCGATATGGCGTAGGGCGAGGCGGGGTGAAAAGAGCATTCCTCGTTTATGGGAAGCTTTTCCCTGGGAACCCGGCCGAATACCTCCGATGAGGAACATACATGAATGATGGGATCAATGCCGCCCGTCCGCCTTATGGCCTCAAGAAGCCGCTCCGTCCCCAGTATGTTCGTCTCAAGGGTATCGAAAGGTGCGGAGAAGCTGGTCTTCGGGTAGCTCTGGGCGGCAAGGTGAAACACAAAATCGGGTCTGCTTTCCTCCACGGTGCCCGCCAGAGAGACATAGTCGTTGAGATCGCCATTCAGGAAATATACCCGGTCGTTCCTGTTTGCCCTGTCGAGAAGGTGTTCGACGTTGTCGAGGGGGCTTCTCCACCTGCACATCCCGTAGATGTCCCAGTCGGTATGTTCGAGGAGAAAATCGCACAGATGGGAACCCACCATGCCCGTTACTCCCGTAATAAGCGCTCTTTTTGTCACATCGCCATCCTTCTTGCTCTGGTATCTCCGACGATCCTTCGGGCCGCGTCGAGGAGGCCCGCCCCGTGGAGACAGGCCGCAGGGTGATAGTCGCTGGCAAGCAATATCGTCCTGAGTCCCGCCCTTTCTCCGGCCAGGATATCGGTTGCGGAGTCGCCGATCATATAACTGTTTGACATGTCGATGGATATCCCGCGCTTCCGGAAGTCCTTGAGGGCCATTTCGAAAAGGCCCGTTCCCGGTTTCCTGCAGGAACATCCGTCAGACGCAAGGTGGGGGCATACGTAGATGCCATCCACATGGGAGCCGTTCTCTTCGAGAGATCCTGTCATTTTCGTATGGATGGTCTCTATAGCTTCCATTGTGACCAACCCCTTGCCGATGCACTGCTGATTGGTGACCACGATGACGAGGCGGTCATTGGCATTGAAGAGCCTTATCGCTTCGAAGACACCGGGAAGGAAGGTGAACCCCGACCAGTGTGTCACGTATTCTCCCTCCGCCATCTTCATGTTGATGATCCCGTCGCGGTCAAGGAAGACGGCGGGTCGTGTGGAATCCGCTATTTTTGCATCCCGGTACATGGTCATGCGAATGTTTTGCAATATCCGTGCCTTGTCCGCTCCACCTCGCGGGATGCCCACAAAAGGCCCGTAAACAGTGATTGATAAACGCCTGCCCGCGCCGGATATGATCGTGCGTTTCCAACCGGTGTTCCCATCGTATTTGGGGTATGTTGTCAGATAATTGACGTTCCGGATCGGGAGAACCGATGGCCGGGTTAAGCAAATGTCCGGTGCAGCCGATAAGGAACATGGGAGAACACAGAGGGACCATGTCATGAAGATAGGCTATACGGCATATCCTTTTATGGGGCTGCCCGCGACACAGAAACCATCGGCCGCCCGTGGAATGGATGATCCTCTGCGCGCCGCAGACGCCTGTCCTCCCTCGGTGTGCCTCCCCGCGGCAACTCTCAAGTGTCTCCAGACGATCGAACGGATGACCTCGGACATCATGAACATGACTGGCGATAGCCTCAGTGTCGAGGCCAAGGGGTGCACGGAGCAAGTGTCTGCCGGTTCGCCATTCAAGCCTGTCATAACAAAGGACGACATTCTCGTCTATTTTTCTCCTGCGGCCTCTGGTCCAGAAGGTGAAGAAGGGTTGGGCGAGATCTTTGTAGTAAAGGATATGACGGGTCCCCCGCTGGTCGATGGAGAAGGAGTGTCGCAGGAAGATGCCCTGACCGCCCTCGCAAACGACGTTGCACGGAAGGTGTCTTTCTTTGCTGCCGGTCTGAGTGTGGGAACCATGGACCTTGATTCGGGGCAGGTGAGAGAGAAGTTCATCATTTCCGTGGAAACCGTCGATGATGTTCCCGTTCCCTCTATCATCCGCCACGACAGATCAGGGGAAGCAGCGATCTTTCGTGAAGGCACAGGGGAAGCCGGTGATGCGACGGTCCCCGTGGAGGTTGCGAGAATTGCAGCTCTCCTGGCATCCCTTCCTGTGGATCCATCTGTGTCGGGCAGGGAGATGGCGCAGATCGTGTCCCGGCTCATTTCAGGCGGCAAAGACTCAGGAGATGAACAGCAGGACAAGGGTGCGCAGGATCCTGATGCCGCGCCGGTCCAAGTCGCTGCGAGCCCTGTCGCACCGCAGGTCCAAGTCGCTGCGAGCCCTGTCGCACCGCCGGCCAAACCTTTCGGTCCTGTTGTTACCTTCATTGGAACGTCTCCGGGAGCCGGCCGGATCGAGGGTGCTCAGAAGGAAGCTGAAAATACTGCCGGAAAGATGGCCGCTCTTTCCGAGGCTGTCAATGAGTTTGTGGCCGGATCCGTCTCCGGCATGGAGGAAGCCGCAGGTGATGAGGCCTCGGCCGCCGCAGCCGCCAATGTCGCCGTGAAAGAGGCGATGAAACAGGCTCTGGCGGCGTCTCTTGCGGGCGCCGTCAAGCATGCGGCCGGCATGAACGGCCCTGACACGCCAAAGACCCTGGGGATTGACCTTGACGAAAGGGGCCTTCTTGCGGTGGATGCGGCGGTGCTTCGCGATTCGCTCTCAGGGAGCAAAGGCGAGACGGTCCGCTTTGTCCACGATTTCGCCGCCTCCCTTCATGACAGGGTCAGCCATAACGCCTACGCCTTTGCGGGGGCGTACGCGGGGGCGGACAAGGCGGTCCTTGACGCTCCTTCCGGCAAAGAACGCACATCCGGTGACGACACGGACCGGAAGGTCGAGTTCGAGAAGAGGCTCAATGAGCTGCGGGTGCTTTTGAAAAGCTCCTATGAATTGAAGGATTCCTTCATGCGAAGAGAGTTTGCGGGACAGGACGGGCAGGATGAAGACGGGTATTGAGAGAGACATCATCTATTTTGAAGGAATGACCCTGGCGGCGCTCGGCCAGGAAGACGGGGCCGCATTTATCAGGTGCCTTCTGGAACGGGAGAAGGTTTGCGGACGCCTTGCCGCGTCATCGAAGGAACTCGACGCCGATGCTGCCGAGAGATTTTATAATAACGAGACGCGGGTCGTAGAGAGACTTGAGGAGGAACGCTTAAAGCTGTTGATGGAGATCGGCCAGTATTCGCAAAACCGGCGGGCGCTGAGATCGTACAGCCCGAAATTTCCCCTGCCGCCGGTCCCTTTCATTTTTTCTGTGGAGAAATAAAAAAATAGCTTAAGTCATCTTTTCTTTGGGCCGATAAGGTTACAGGGAGAAGCAGATGACGATCTCGGATTACCAGATAAGCAGTGTCATAAAGACCTACATGAAGAACATGAAGGTCCGGATGAACAGGGCTGGTAAGGAACAGGACATGGAGCACCGCGAGGATGAAGTGAATATCTCACGGGAAGGAATGAAGAAAATGCTTTATGACCGGATCGGCGAACAAGTGACCGAAAAGTTGAAAAGACATAATGAAAAATGATGAATCCTTCCGCATTCTCGTTGTTGACGATAACAAGGAACTCAGAGAGATCCTCGAGGAGTACCTGGGAGGAGAGGGCCATTATGCAGAAGGCGCAGCCAACGGCAGGGAAGCCCTTGAAAGGCACCTCAAGGATCCTTATGACCTGATCGTTACAGACCTCAACATGCCGGAGATATCCGGCATGGAGCTGATAAAGACCATCAGAAAAGACAACCAGGAAACCGAGTTCATTATCATCACCGGTTACGCCTCCATGGACAGCGCCGTCGAAGCGGTACGGATCGGCGCATTCGATTATATCGTCAAGCCCTTCAGGATGGAGGAACTCCAGGTGGTGGTCAAGAACGTCCGTGACAAGGTGATGCTGAAAAAGCTCAATGCAAAGCTCGTTCAAACCCTTCAGAGCTTTTACGATGAGATGGAAAGGTATCGGCGCGGGAAGATGCCTGAAGAATCGGAGAGCAGGGACGAACCCGTAAACGGAAGACAGGCAAGCGATACAGAACAGATCGTTGCCGAGATCAGGGATATGGAAAAACTGAGAAAGGGGAGGCTTCTGATTGAATGACAGAATGTCCAATCGAGCCAGAAGGCACAGGGATGAGCGATGCTAGAAGGAACCAGGATACTCGTCGTCGATGACAACCCCGAGGTCATCAATATCCTGGCAGATTTCCTGGGTCTCAACGGTTGCGAGATATACGAGGCGACCTGCGGAAAGGAAGCCCTCGAGATGCTGGATCGGAAGGATCCCGAGATAGTCATTCTCGATGTCCAGCTTCCCGATCTCAACGGCATAACCCTCATAGATACCATCAAGGTCACGAAGCCCACCACGGCCGTCATAATGGCGACAGGCTACTATGATCCCAATTTTGTCATCGATGCCATGAAGAAGGGCGCCTCGGACTTTCTTCTCAAGCCTTTCGAACTTGACAAGCTCATGCTTGTCATGATGAGGGTCCTCAGGGAGAGAAGGCTCCTTATCGAGAACGAGAGCATGATGCAGAACCTGGGTGACAAGAGGAAGATCGAGCATCTGAACCGGGAACTGCAGAAGAAGATAAAAGAACTGACCACCATGTACCACATATCGAACAAGTTCAATTCCATCAATATCTTCGAGGATGTTTACGAGAAAATGATCCAGATCGTGGGTGAGACCCTCGATGTCCGCTCATGCGGGTATTACGTTCCCGACGGTGACGCGAATGAATTGATACTCTATGCGGGGCACACGAAGGACGGCGAGGGGCCCGGCTGGGACTGGCAACGCATCAGCATCCCCGAGGATTTCAAGGCGGAGGCGCGCAGCACCCGCAGGCACGTCGTCAAAGACAACCGGATCTACCTTCCCCTCGTCATCCAGGGGGAGCCCATCGGGTTCATAATGACGGAGGCGAAGCTCAACGGCGGCAAGGGGTCGAAGTCCCTGGAGAGCGATGCCTTCTTTCTTCGCCTCATCGCCGAAAAGGCATCGACGCAGATCGAGAACAGGATGCTCTACGAGAGTCTCTTCGAGAACATCCTCCACACCCTGAGATCCCTGATCATCGCCATCACGAAGCGCGACCTCTACACGGAAGGCCATTGCAAGAGGGTCACGGGCATGAGCCTTGCCCTTGGCGAGCGGCTCGGCGCCACCGAATACGAGAGGGATGTCATCAGGGTCGTCTGCCCCGTCCATGATCTCGGGAAGATAGGCATTCCCGACAGCATACTGCTCAAGCCGGGGCGGCTCTCCGACGAGGAATACGTCATCATGCAGAGCCATTCTGTTTACGGGGAAGAGATCATGAGCCGCTTCGAGATCCTTGCGAAAGAGGCGAGGATCATCAGGCATCATCATGAGCGCTATGACGGCAATGGATATCCCGATCGCCTGGCAGGCGAGGACATCCCTGTCTGCTCGCGCATAATCGCCGTTTGCGATGCATACGATGCCATGGTCACCGACCGGCCCTACCGCAAGGCGATGGACATGGGGGAGATCGTTTCGGAGATCACGCGATGCAGCGGCAGCCAGTTCGATCCTGCGATAGCGCAGGCCTTTGCCGATTTGGTCCGGGACGGGTATGAACGGTGACGATGAAAGAAGGGAGTTCTTCAGGATCAAGGACAGGATCCCCCTTGAGTTCCGCCCCATCAGTCGTGATGAGTTCTTAAGGCTCCAGGACGCTATCCGCTACAACTCGACACAGGTCATCGACAAGCTGCATGAGCTTTACTTTCTGGAAGGCCATTGCGAGTCCGGGGATGAGACCGATCAGATGCATGCCTATATGCAGATGATCAACAAGAAGCTCGATATGATCATCGAGATCCTGGGTAAGTCCTCCACGGGCGAGAATTACACCACCATCAACACCGATGTGGACATAAGCGGCGCCGGCGTACGGTTCATGTGCGAGTCGTCCCTGACGGAGGAGGATTTCGTGGAACTCAAGATCATTGTCCCCATCTTTCCCTATCCCAAGATCACCTGTCTGTGCCAGGTGGTGAGGGTGGAACAGCGCGACGATGCAGGCCCGCGCAAATGCGCACTGAAATTCATGGTCATAAACGAGAAGGATCAGGACATCCTGATCAATTATGTCTTCTTGAAAGAGCGCCAGTGCCTGCGTCAGAAAAAAGAAACGGCGAGTTAATGAGCTATGGATATTGCAACCATACTCGGCCTTGTGGTCGGAATCGGCTCCGTTCTTATCGCCTTCATCATGGAGGGGGGACATCTCTCCGCGCTGATCCAGCTCCCGGCCATGATACTTGTCATATTCGGCACCTTCGGCGCGGCAACGGTAACCACCTCCGTTAAACAGCTCGCCAATCTCCCCAACCTCATGAAGGTGGCCTTCTTCGAAAAGAAGATGGACTCCCCTGCGCTCATCGAGCTGCTCTTCGACCTTTCCCAGAAGGCCCGGAAGAACGGACTGTTGAGTCTTGAGAAGGACCTCGACGCCATCGAGGAGCCCTTTCTGAGAAAGGCGATACAGTTGGCCATCGACGGTTTCGAGACGAACAAGATACGGGAGATCCTGGAAATTGAGATGGCCTATATAGAGGAGCGTCACAAGGCGGGGGCGAATTTCTTCCTGAAGCTCGGGGGGTTTTCCCCGACGCTGGGCATTATGGGAACGGTGCTGGGGCTTATCCATGCGCTGGGGAATATGGAAAACAGCTCGAATATGGCCTCGGCCATCGCAAGCGCATTCATCGCGACCCTCTGGGGCGTCGCCATGGCAAACCTTATCTACCTGCCTCTGTCGGACAAGCTCAAACACAAGCACCAGGATGAGGCCCTCTATCTTGAGATCATAACGGAGGGCGCCATATCGCTCGCCATGGGTGACAACCCGCGGGTGATTCGGATGAAGCTCGTTTCCTTTCTGCTTCCCGACAAGCGCACGGAGGCGTTGCGATGAGACGGAGGAAGAAACGGGAGGAGCCCGAGAATCTCGAACGCTGGCTCATCACGTATGCCGACCTCATCACGCTGCTCCTTGCTTTCTTTATCATGATGTACACGTTCTCAAAGCATGATTCGCAGAAATACAGGGAAGTGACAGGGCATCTGAAGACGATCTTCACCGGCGGGTCGGGTATTGTAACCGAGGGGAACGCGGCGGGAAACGTTCCCTTCGATGTCTCCCTGAAAACCCCCGGTTCCGCAGAGGACGTGAAAGCCAGGCTCGAAGAGGAGATAAAAAAACTCGCAGGCACGGACTCCCTTGAGAAAAAGGTATCTGTTATCACCGACGAGCGGGGCATCGTGATCAGGGTCCTCGACGAGGCTTTCTTCGACCTCGGCAAGGCCGATCTCAAGCCGGGTGCCAAACGGACGCTGGACACGATAGCGACTGTCATAAAGTCAATAGACAATCCCCTGCGCGTCGAGGGCCACACCGACGATATTCCCATCGCGACCCCCGAGTTCAAGTCCAACTGGGAGCTTTCGGTAAGGCGCGCGACGGAGGTCGTGCGCTACCTCATTGAAAAACATGATGTCTCACCGCCGAGGATATCGGCGGTAGGCTACGCCGAATACCATCCCGTCGCCCCCAACGACACCGACGAGAACCGTTCCCGAAACCGCAGGATAGAGATCGTTGTCTTGAGATCCCTGTCGGATGATCAAAAAAAATCTCCCTAACCATTGTCTCGGCAATTCATGTGTGATATTGTAGCCATACGATAGGAAGACTCTTGCCGTCCCGGTATCCGTCATTCCGGCGAAGGCCGGAATCCAGAAAAGCTTGGGGAGAGAAAGAAACCGGGGTTGGTTTGGCATACGTCGTGCTGTATGAAGCCAAGGGTTTGATATCCTGTCGGGTCTCCTGATCCCGGCCTAAAGCAGGAATGACGGGCAGATGAGTGGAATGGAGGACTCCAGGTATATGACAGAGAGAACAATTGAGAGAGACGACCGGCCCTGGGGCTATTTTGAGATCTTGGCCGATCTGCCTGATTGCAAGGCAAAGAGGATAGTCGTGTACCCGGGTTGCCGTCTGAGCCTGCAAAGGCACAGGCACAGGGACGAACACTGGTTCGTCATCGCCGGGAGCGCCATTGTGACCGTAGACCGCAAGGAAATTCCCCTCGGCAGGAAGGGTTCCGTTGATATCCCCCGCACTTTTCTGCACCGTGTGAATAATATCGGCTTTGAGGATTTTGTCTTCATCGAGGTACAGATCGGAGACTATTTTGGAGAAGACGACATCGAACGGATGGAAGATGACTATGGAAGGGCGTAAATAGGGGACTTACGCCGAAAAGCAGAATGTGAAGGGTTTTTCACAAATCCCCAAAAAAAATCTTGCATATTTTGTAGATACAGGAGTATAAACTATCTATACGGTGGTCGCTTCGGGAACCAGCGTCAAATAATAGTCTAAAGGAGGGGTATGTATGACAAAGGCAGAATTGATTACTAAGATGGCAGCAGGGTCAAAGATATCCAAAGCCGCTGCCGGCAAGGCCTTGGAAGCTTTTCTTGATGGAGTGAAAGCAGCTCTGAAGAAAGATGAACGTGTAACGCTTGTTGGTTTTGGCACTTTTTCCGTTTCCAAGAGAAAGGCCCGCAAGGGAAGAAACCCCAGAACCGGCAAAGAGATCAAGATCCCTTCACGGAAAGTCCCGAAATTCACAGCAGGAAAAGCTCTTAAGGACGCAATCTAATCAGATCCCGGCTAATGTTTTATAAATGCCTCCGCACATCTGTCGGAGGCATTTATATTTTGTTCATCACCCATACCTGTCGAAAATAAACTATACGGGAGCGGACAGACAGACCCCTCTTCTAATGGATTATTTTGGACAGCAGTGGCCTATGATCCATAACCTGTGGCCATGTGTTTCAGCAGGATACTTGAGGCGGTGGTTACCAGCATCTCCTCCGAGCCGACTTTCCCCGAGAGCTTTTGATGAACGAGAATGGCGCCGCCTTCGTTTCCCAGTGAAAGGGAGAGGTCGATGCGGTCCTCTTCGATACGCGCATGGATTCCAAGGGGAACGTTGCATCCCCCCTCCACTGACGCCTGGATGGCCCTTTCGATGGCAACTTCCCGGGATGTTCTTTCGTGGTTGACCGTCTTGACGAGTCCTGCCGCTTCGCCGCCTCCCCGGATCTCGATCCCTATCGCACCCTGGCCCGCGGTGGGGACCATGATGTCCGCCGGGATGATCTGGGTGATCGCTGTCTCAAGGCCCAGCCGTCTCATGCCGGCAACGGCCAGGATGATGCCGTCGAGGTTTTCTGTGGCCATCTTCCTGATACGGGTGTCCACATTTCCCCTCAGGGGGATCACGTCTATCCCCCCACGGTATCTCTGAAGCTGGGCCCTTCTGCGGAGGCTTCCCGTCCCCACGCGGCAGCCGCTTTGAAGGTCGCTTATGCTCTTATACCGTGTCGAGACAAAGGCGTCCCTTGGATCCTCGCGGACCATGACGGCACCGATGACCAGGCCCTCGGCAAGCTCGGCGGGAAGGTCTTTCATGCTGTGGACGGCGATGTCGATGCCGCCGCAGACAAGCTCTTCCTCGATCTCTTTGACGAAGAGGCCTTTCCCCCCGATCTGTGCAAGGGGTTTGTCCCATACGGTATCGCCCGTTGTTTTGATGGTCCTTATCGCGAATTGATGGCCGGGGTTCGCGTCCCTCATGGCATCTATCACCATCTGTGTCTGCCTGAGGGCCAGCTTAGAGCCCCTCGTCCCCACTGTCCATGTCATTTTCATCGTTTTCCTCGAATTGAAACAGCTTTTTCAGGGTGTCAAAAACGGCGGGGTCCCCGTTCTCCTTGAGCAGCGCCAGGTAGGGGTGGACGAGCTTGTTCATGATCGCCCTCGTCATGCCGTCGATGTTATTCACCGTCTCGTCGTCGCTCGCTCCCATCTTGCCAAGGGTCCTTTTCATTTCCTTTATCCTGATCTCTTCGGCCCGGTTCATTATGTGACCGATGAGGGGATTCACGTCGACCTTCCTGAGCCAGTTGGAGAACCGCGCCGCCTCGTCATCTATGATGACCTGTGCTTTTTCGGACTCCTTGACCCTGCTGGAAAGGTGCTTCTGGGAAAGCTCCTTGAGGTCGTCTATGTCGTAGAGATAGACGTTGTCCATGTCGTTCACGGCGGGGTCGATGTCCCGGGGGACGGCGATATCGATGAAGAATATGGGCCTGTTCCTGCGTTTCTTCATCACCGCCTGCACGCTGGCCGGGTCGATGAGGGGTTTTTCCGACCCCGTCGAGGCGAGGACCATGTCGACCTCGGCAAGGAGGTCAAAGAGTTTCTCGAAGGGTCGTGCCTCGCCGATGATCTCGTCGGCCAGCTTTCGGGCCTTCTGGTAGGTCCTGTTGGTAATGAGGATATCGGAAAGCCCTCCTTTCTGGAAATATTTCAGGGCTATCTCGCACATCTCGCCCGCTCCGATGACGAGTATCTTCTTTTCCTCGAGGCTGCCGAATATGTGCCTGGCAAGCTCCACCGCCATGGAGCTTATGGACAGGGGATTGTACCCTATCCGTGTTTCCGTCCTTATCCGTTTGGCGACGTTGAAGGTCTTGTGAAATGTCTTGTTGAGAAAGAAGCCCGTCGACTTTACGGAAGCGGCAAGGCGGTATGCGTCCTTTACCTGGCCGAGTATCTCCGGTTCGCCCATAACCATGGAATCGAGGCCCGAGGCGACGAGGAAGAGGTGACGGAAGGCCTCTTCGTCGGAAAAGCTGTACATGTAACGGTTGAACCATTCATCGGGCGCGGTGAAGACCTCGGAAAGCACACGGCGGACCTTGTGCATCATCTGGTCCTTATCCTCGCCGGAAAAGTAGATCTCGGTCCTGTTGCAGGTGGAAATGATGACCGATTCCGCCACGCCCTTTTCCCGGATCCTCTTCAACAGGTCGGGTATCGACTCTTCCTTGATGTAGAGCCTTTCCCGTATCTCCAGGGGGGCCGTATTGTGGTTGAGTCCGAGTATGCCGATAGCCTGTTTTTTCATGATCACATATACGTATGCATGCCCTTGAGGAGGAAATTGACCCCGAGGAAGGTGAAAAGAACGAGAAAGACGCCGAGTATCATCATATAAGCCGTCTTCCTTCCCCGCCATCCAAGGGCGAGCCTGTTATGAAAGAGGATCGCGTAGACGATCCATGTGATGAGCGACCATGTTTCCTTCGGGTCCCACCTCCAGTAAGAACCCCATGCGAAACCTGCCCAGATGGAACCTGTTATTATCCCCGCCGTGAGAAAGGGGAAGCCGAGGGACATGCACCGGTAGTTGATGCGGTCGAGGGTAGCAAGGGAGGGGAATTTTTCCGAAAAGAGGAAGGCTCTCTTTTTCTTGATCTCCTTTTCGATGATGAGATAGAGAAGGGAGATGAAAAAGCCGAAGACAAAGATGCCATTCCCCAGGAAGGAAAGAACGGTATGGACGGGAAGCCATGCGCTCTGCAAAGCCGGAATGAGGGGCCGTATCTCGCTGGGAAAGTTCAGCGACATGATAACGATGAGGGAAACGAGGGGGGTGATGATGCTCCCTATCATGTGGACATGATAGACCCTCCTGATATAGATGAAAAAACCGGCGACGCACAGGGCCAGAAAGGAAAGGGACTCGTAGACGTTCGTGATAGGGGTGTAGCCGGCCTCGAAATAACGCGCCACAGCAGAAGCGAAGTGGACCACGAAAGCGACGACGAGAAGATAATACCCCGGCTTCTCGAAGCGAGGTTTGTTCGAAGCGAGGCTCACGGCATAGACGAAGGTCGAAGCAAGATAGAAACCGAGGGCCACGTGATAGAGGTGGATGTTCATGCTATGCCTTCGCCGAGGACCTTCTTCATACCCTTGAGACCCCTTTTGACGACGTCCCTGATGTCCATGGCGCCGATATCCTTCATAATGGCCCTGCGCCTGCGGGGGTCGGGAATGGTATCGATGAGGTGCCGTCTCAGGGCGCCGATGATACGGGTGTAGGCAACATAGTCTTTGGTCACCGTCTTTTCAATGGCCTGCCGTATCTTTTTCGATGCCATGGGGAGGACTCCCGACGTGGATATGGCTATGGTGACGTCCCCCTTCCTGATGATGGAAGGAACAATGAAATCGCATTCTTCGGGCTTATCAACGACATTGACAAGGACGCCCCTCAGCGCGGCATCCTCGCGCACGGCTGCGTTCGTCTCCCTGTCATTGGTGCAGGCAAATACGACCGCCGCTTTGTCGAGATCTCCCCGGCGGTATTTGCGCGTGTGAACCCGTATTACCCCCGTATCGGCAAGATGTGCCAGTTTTTTCGTGACCCTGGGGCTGACGACGGTTACCGAAGCATTGAACTTAAGGAGCATGAGCGCTTTTCGCTCGGCGACACTCCCGCCGCCTGCGATCAGGCATTCCTTTCCCTTCACGTCCAGAAAGAGGGGATAGTAATGATGTCGGTCAGTATCTGATTTCAAAGGTAAGGAACCCACCGGTATGATCTTCCCGGGAGACGTCGGTATGTTCTACAAAAGCGCCCCCGGGGCCTTTCCGCGACCATTGGACCAGCTTCTCTACGGCCTCTTCCTCGCCTTCGCAGACGATCTCGACACCGCCGTCAGGGAGATTCCTGACCCATCCCGTAAGACCGAGACCCTGCGCCTCACGCTGTGTGCTGTAACGGAAGAAGACACCCTGCACCACGCCTCTGACGATTATATGTACCCGTGTTTTCAAAACAATGGTCCCGTGTATGCCAAAACCCCGCCAACGCACGTCTGGTAGCACATTTTATTGTTGGTACCGGGTTTTTGTATTATACTTATCACAACATTCCCATAAAATCAAAAGCGTGTTGACCATTTGGGGGAAGACGATATGTATAGAGTTGGTATCGATATAGGTTCCGTGAGCGTGAACGTTGCAATCGTCAATGAGAACGGGAAGATCGTCAAGTCACAGTATATCCGCCACAAGGGAAAATCATTCATAGCGGCGAAAGAGGCCATCGAGGAGATAGCGGGGGCCTGCGAGGTGGAGTTCATCGCCACGACGGGCTCGGGCGCGAAGGTCTTCGCCTCTCTCATCGGTGCTCCCTTTGTTAATGAGATCATCGCAATTTCACGGGCCATGGGTCACCTTTATCCTTCAACGGGAAGCGTTGTCGACATTGGAGGAGAGGATTCAAAACTCATTGTGTTCGAGCCTTCCGGGAGAAAGAGCAGTCCCCTGCGCGTGAAGGACTTTTCCATGAACGCGCTCTGTGCCGCCGGCACGGGGTCTTTTCTCGACCAGCAGGCGTCGCGGTTGAGGTTCAGCATAGAGGAATTCAGCGAGGTGGCGCTCAAGGCAAAGAACGTTCCCCGGATAGCGGGGCGGTGCACCGTCTTCGCAAAATCGGACATGATCCATCTTCAGCAGATAGCCACACCGGATTACGAGATCGTTGCGGGATTGTGCTATGCTCTCGCCCGCAATTTCAAGGGCAATATCGCAAAGGGCAAGGATCTGGGGACGCCTGTCGCGTTCATCGGTGGTGTGGCCGCCAATGCCGGCATGAGGGGTGCCCTCAGAGACGTGTTCGGATTAACGGAGGAGACGTTTTTCGTTCCCGAGAACTTTACATCCCTCGGGGCTGTGGGGGCAGTCTACGCCGTCCTTCAGGATCCTTCGCTCAAGGTGCCTTTTGCCGGCCTTGAGAGGCTCAATGCCTACCTGAGCGAAAAAAGGAGCGAGGCAACCCACGAGCCGCTTACCCTTTCCGCCGCGAATATGAGCGTGGCCTACGACATGAAGCCCGTCACGGGCAGGACGAAGGTGTATCTTGGCGTCGATGTTGGGTCCATCAGCACCAATCTTGTCCTCATCGACGAGGACCGCAGTGTTCTCGCCAAGAGATATCTCATGACCGAGGGCAGGCCCCTCGAGGCCGTCAAGCGCGGTCTTGCCGAGATAGGGGAAGAGGTCGGCGACATGGTGGAGATACTGGGTGCCGGCACTACCGGATCCGGCCGCTACCTCACCGCCGACTTCCTGGGTGCCGACATCGTCCGCAACGAGATCACCGCCCAGGCGCAGGCCGCCATCGACATCGACCCCGCCGTGGACACCGTCTTCGAGATAGGCGGACAGGACTCCAAGTATATAAGTATCGACAACGGCGTGATTGTCGATTTCGAGATGAACAAGGCCTGTGCGGCGGGTACGGGTTCCTTTCTCGAAGAGCAGGCCGAGAGGCTCGATATTTCGATAAAGGAAGAGTTCGGCTCCCTTGCCCTGAGGTCGAAAAAACCCGTGAAGATGGGAGAACGGTGCACCGTTTTCATCGAATCCGACGTTATTCATCAGCAGCAGCGAGGTGCTGACAGGGAAGACATCGTCAGCGGGCTTGCCTATTCCATCGTCCAGAACTACCTCAACAAGGTCGTCGTAGACAGGAGAGTGGGCAAGCGGATATTCTTCCAGGGCGGCACGGCCTTCAATAAAGGTGTGGTCGCCGCTTTTGAAAAGGTTCTCGGCATGCCGATAACGGTGCCTCCCCATCATGATGTAACGGGTGCCATCGGGGTCGCCATCCTGGCGATGAAGGAAAAAACCTGGGAAATAAGCGGGTTCAAGGGCTTTGACCTCAGCAAAAGGTCTTATGCCGTGGACACCTTCGAATGCAAGGGGTGTGAGAACCTCTGCGAGATACGCAAGGTGACTGTTGAGAACGAGAACGCCCTCTATTATGGAAGCAGGTGTGAGAAGTATGATGTGGTTCGCAAAGGTGAAAGAAAGGAGATGGCCGATCTCTTTTCCATGCGGGAAGAGATACTCAACGAGATCTGCGACAGGAAGGCCGGAAAGCACACGATGGGCATACCGAAGGTCCTCCATATGCACGAACTCCTGCCGTTCTGGAAGAGCTTCCTCTCAGAACTGGACTTCGATGTCGTCGTCTCCGACATGACGAACAAGAAGACCGTAAGAGACGGTGTGGAGAACATCATCGTGGAGAGCTGTTTCCCCATAAAGCTCGCCCACGGACACGTGATGAACCTGCTTCAGAAGGGTATCAAGGACATTTTCATACCCAGCGTCATCAGCCTCAAGAAACCCTCGAAGCACGCCAGGAACTCCTTTGCCTGTCCCTATGCGCAGTCGCTGCCCTATACTATCAAAGGATCCATCGATTTCGAGGGAAAAGGGGCCCGGGTTCTCACACCCCTCATCCGTTTCGGGGAAGGGAACGAGGTCGTTCTCGCCGATCTTGCAGAGCACTTCAAGCCCTTCGGGAAGTCAAAACGGAGCGTGAAGAAGGCCTTCGAGACGGCGCTTCTGGTGCAGGATTCCTTCTATCGCCGTCTGACCGAGATGGGCGGCGCCTTCCTCTATTCGTTGAGGGAGGACGAGAAAGCCATGGTCATTATCGGCCGGCCATACAACAGCGCCGACCCGGGGGCCAACCTCAACATCCACAAAAAATTGCTCAATCTCGGCGTCCCCGCGATACCGATGGACATGCTCCCCGTGAACGACATGATCGAGGACCCCGTCGACCTGGAGCACATGTACTGGGGTTATGGACAGAGAATACTCAAGGCTGCGCGGGCCGTCAAGGGCAACAGGAACCTTTACGCCATATATGTGACGAGCTTCGGTTGCGGCCCCGATTCATTCATTTCTCACTTTTTCAAGAGGATAATGGGAAACAAGCCCTATCTTTCCCTTGAGATTGACGAGCACAGCGCTGACGCGGGGGTAGTCACGCGACTCGAGGCATTCCTCGACAGCATCAATAATGCCAGGTTCGATGAAGAGATCGTGGAACACAAGGTCACACCCTTTGAAATGGATGGACGGCGCAGGAAGATCTTTGTGCCCTACATGTCCGATCACTCCCATACCCTTGCGGCCGCCTTCAGGGCCTGCGGAGTCAGCGCGGAGGTCATGAAGGAATCCACCGAAGAGACGGTGCTGGTGGGCCGGAAATTCACATCGGGGAAGGAATGCTATCCCTGCATACTCACGACGGGCGATATGTTGCGAACGGCCCGCAGCGAAGGTTTCGACCGGGCGCAGAGTGCCTTTTTCATGCCTTCCGGTGAAGGCCCATGCCGCTTTGGCCAGTACAACCGTTTTCACAGGATGATCCTCGACGAGGCCGGTTTTACCAATGTTCCCATTTATGCGCCCAACCAGGACCACCGGTTCTACAAGGAACTCGACATCGTGGGAGGAAAATTTACCCGCCTTGGCTGGAGGGCGGTCGTCGCGGCAGACCTTCTGACCAAGATACTTCACGAGACGCGCCCCTATGAGAAGACCCCCGGAGAAACGGACCGGGCGTATGCGGACGCGCTGGCTCAGGTCACCCGGTGCATAGAGAGGGGTGGGCAGGACATTGACGTGGTGCTCAAGGAGGTCCTTGGGAAGTTCAGGGCCATAGAGCGCCGCCAGGAGAAGAGACCGACGATAGGGCTTGTCGGTGAGATCTATATACGTTCGAACAAGTTCAGTAACTCCCAGCTCATCAGGGCAGTGGAGGACCTCGGCGGGGTGGTATGGCTTGCGCCCGTTTCGGAATGGATCTCCTACGTGAACTACACGGGCAAGAGAAAGAGCAAAAAACGGGACACCCTGCTCGGCGTTCTCGGTTTCATCATAACCCAGTATATCCAGAATAAGGATGAGCACCTGATGGAGGATATCTTCGTGCCCTTCATAAAGTACGGACCTGAACCAAAGATAAAGGACATACTTGAGAAGGCAAGTCCCTATATCCACGACAGCTTTGAAGGCGAGGCCGTCCTTACCGTCGGCAAGAGCGTCGATTTCGCCCATAAGGGAGTCGCCGGGATCATTAACGCCATGCCCTTCACATGCATGCCGGGCACCGTGTCGAGCGCCATCATGCGTCTCATCCAGAAGAACCATGACCTGCCGGTCATCAATATCGCCTACGATGGGCAGGGTTCGACGAACATCCTGACGAGGCTCGAGGCATTCATGCACCAGGTGAAGGAGCGCGTCAGGGATTAATGGGCGATCCGCTTGTTGACATAGTCATCATCGTCGTACTGCTCATCCTCAATGGTCTCTTTTCGGCCACCGAGACGGCAATCGTTTCATCCCGTACGAGCAAGATAAAAGAGCTCTTAAAGAAACGAAAAGACCGCAGGACGGAGATGCTCCTGCAGATGAAGGAGAACCCGGAGCGTTTCCTGTCGACGGTACAGATAGGCATCACCCTTTTCGGCACCCTCGCCTCGGCCATCGGCGGGATCATGGCGGCAAAATACCTCATGCCCTTCATCGAGAGGGTTGAGTTCCTGAGGCCCTTCTCGGAGTCCGTCTCCCTTGCCGTCGTTGTGGTCATCCTCACGTATCTCTTCATTGTCTTCGGGGAGCTTGTCCCGAAATACATCGGCCTCAACTACAGGGAGAAGGCCGCTCTCGCGGTTCTGCCCTTCTTCAATCTCGTATCGCGCCTCTTCTCCATCTTCGTGAACTTTCTTTCCGTGACGACCCTCTTTTTCGTCAAGACCCTGGGTATCAGCAAGGGAGAGGAACACGTCGGCGAGGGGGAGATAAAGATCCTTCTCGAGGAGGGAAGGCGAAGGGGCGTCTTCGACAAGACCGAAGAGGAACTCATCAACAGGGTCTTCCATTTCAGCGACCGCTCCGTGCGGGAGGTCATGGTCCCCCGCCCCAATGTCTACGCCGTGGATGCCGATGACGACAGGGAGAAAATGCTCGATTACATAATCGGCAACGAATTCTCCCGGTACCCTGTGTACCGGGAGACCCTCGACAATGTGATCGGTTTCATCTATCAGAAGGACGTCTCACGCCACATCTGGAAGACCAAGGAGTCCTTCGAGCCTGAAAAACTCATGAAGCGCCCCTTCTTTGTCCCGGCCACGATGGAGATAAGTATCCTGTTGAAGCAGATGCAGCGCACGCGCCGCCACCTGGCAGTGGTCATCGACGAATATGGCACCGCCGTGGGCATCGTCACCCTCGAAGACATCATGGAGGAGATATTCGGTGAGATCATGGACGAAACGGACGTCGAGGACAAGATCGAACGCAACCGTGATGGCTCCTACCTTATCGATGCATCCTACTCCATCCGCGACCTCAACAACCGCCTCGACCTCGACCTCCCTGAATCCCCCGATTACGAAACCTTAGGCGGCTTCATAACCACACAGCTCCAGGGCCTCGCCAAGGGCGGTGAGGCCATCTATTACGCCCGCTATCGTTTCACTGTCGTCGACATAGACGGGCGGAGGATCGTCAAGGTCAAGTTTGAAAGGGTGAAGTGAAAGAGGCGGTGTCAGGGGACAGGAAATCAGGGTTGGTGTTGTTGTAAGGCTTTGCTGTGGTATCCTCGGCTCCCCGGACTACTGTCCAGAAAACGATTGGCAGAAATAGACGGGTTCCGTCCCTTAATATGGCAGACCTGCAGTTTTTTCTACTTCTCCTTTTACCCCCCCTAATAGAATAAGCAAAAAGTTGATTCAGCGGGGTTGCCTCGGACGCACTGCGTGCGCTCGGGAATTGAGGGTTGTGACCTGGCCCATTTCACGGCGTCTGAAGGGGGTTGGATTGGTTCTAGCCATGAGCGATTATCAGTATGCCGGGACAAGGGAGCGAAGGAATACATGAGATAAGAGATACGACGGAGGGTCCCCGATGAGTCTGTTTAAATGTTACCTGAACTTCCTGTTGCTGCTTGACCTGTCCCTGCTGCTGCTCGTTGTGATAGGGTTGTTTCGTATAAATGACAACACGAGTTTCTTTTACAGGCTCCTGACGCCTGTTCAAAAAGCCCCGGAGAGAATGAGGGGCCTCATTCATAACGGGAGGGCTGTTGTTACCGTAATCGTCTCGTCTTTCATGCTGTTATTCTGGGTCACCTCCCTCGACCCCCGGTGTGCCTGGACAGGGCTTTTTGCAACACTGGCGATCACGTTTCTGTGTTTCAGAAAAGCGACATTTCTTCAATTCGTACTGCTTTCATCCCTGACGAGTCTGAGCTGCCTGATAGCGTTCCACATGACGGAATTCCTTATCGTTTATCTGTTGACAATGGTGCCGCTGACAGCCTCATATCTCACGAACCGCTTTGTCCTATCGGAAGTATTCCGGTCCGAGCGAACCGGGGCCGTGATATCGGTACTTTTCTTGTTCTCTCTGGTGCTTGGCTTTTTGATAGGAACCGCGCCTATATCGTATCGGCTAAAGGGATTGGGATGGTTTTAAAGGGACCTCTGGGAACAAAAGATGATAATTGAATCGGGGGAGGTGTATGATGCCAAAGGTTACAGTATATGTGAGGGTTCCCACGACGGAATCCCTGAAGACGCATACGTACAATCATTCTTTTATTCAACTTGGGGACAGTTCAACTGAAGTATACGGCTTCGAGCCCGTGGGAAGGCCAACCACGACGCAACCCGGAAGGGTCGTCAATGATAGCTGGCGGTTGAAGGCGGAAGACTACCAGGCGAAGATGACCTTTGAGGTGACCGGAGAGCAGTATAATGAGATTGCTGCCGGTATCGACAAGGCCATCAAGGATCCACCGAACTATCAAATACTTGCAGCCACTTCCGCTGACAGCACCGACCGTCAATGCTCCATGTTCGTAAACGATCTGCTCAGCTCCGCCGGTGTTCAGACCGACCTCGTCGAGTGCAAAACACCATATACCCAGTTTGGCTATATCAAAATGAAGGAAGTGTTCGAATCGATGAAGGGTTTCATGCCCGATTTCAATGACAAAATGGATATAGACAAATTTATCATGAAGTTTTGGGGGGCTCCCTTTTCTTCGGTTGAGAATGCCCTGAAAAGCTGCACGGAGACGGGCGGGCTGGATAGCGGTTTTTTGCGTGGCAATGATGCGGACAACGATGCAATCGTGCGGGGTGGCACGAGCCCGATGGAAACAGCCGCCGTGGAAAATGACCCGGGAGATGAAGAGGATATGTGCACCTGCTCGTCGTTCTATCCCGGGTGCTGAATTGAAGTTGGGGCAGGCTTGAAAGGTCGACCAAAAGAGTGTTTCCGCGGGACCGGCGCTGGCGCCTCGGACTTTCCTGGATCCCGGCTTTCGCCGGTATGACAATCGAGGATAGAAGCGCCCTAAAAAACTATCGTTTTCGCTCGCCGCAGAAGGAGCGCCTCTGTGTGTTCCCGTTCCCTTTCGAGCCCCTTTTTGCCCATCATTGCCTTTGTGTATATCTTGCCCTGCTCGACGCCGGGCTGGTCGAAGGCGTTAACTCCGAGTAGGTGGCCCATGATGGCCGTGACCATCTCGAAGAGGTAGAAGAGGGCGCCCAGGTTGTAGTCGCTTACCTCGTCGAGGATGAGGGAGATGTTCGGGGTCTGTGCCTCGGTCAGGGACAGGCGCGTGCCCTGAAATTCGGCGTGGAAGAGGGATTTCATATCCTTGTTGGCCAGATACTGCACGTCCTCCAAATAGTCGAAGCTTGCGGGAATGGGGACTTCCTGCGTGGCGCTGTAGAAGAGGATGATACACTTGTCCCTGGGGCCGTCCACGTAGAGCTGAAGCTGGGAATGCTGGTCGGTGACGCCCAGCGATTTCGTGGGTGTCGGCCCGAGCCCCTTTTTACCGAGGCTTTCGCCTTCGAGTTGCCGGAACCAGTCGGCGAAGCCGGCGAGTCTTTCGCTGTAGGGCATGATGACGTGTATCTTCTTTGCGTTCCTGTCCATGAGATAGAGGATGGCGGCGAGGACGAAGGCCATGTTCTCTTCGCCGTCGTACCGGACCGTGTGGGCGGCCATGCCCGCGGCGCCGGCGGACAGCTTCTTGATATCGAGGCCCATGAGCGCGGAAGGGAAGAGCCCGACAGGGGTAAGGACGGAGAACCTGCCGCCCACGCCTTCGGGAAGGTTGAGGACGGCGTAGCCTTCCTTGCCTGCTATCCTGTTGAGAAGGCCCTTTTCCTTATCGGTAATGAGGACTATCCGCTGCTGGTAACCAGCCGATTTCCGCATCAGTTCGTTGAAGAGCATGAACTGGGAGATCGTCTCCGGGGTTTCGCCGGATTTGCTGATGACGACGAGGAAGGTACGGTCGATATCGGGGATGATGGTCTCGATGATGGCGGCCATCTTGTGGGGGTCGATGTTGTCGAGGATGAAATACCGCGGCCTTCCGTCCCGGAAACGCTCCTCCTGATTGTGAAAAGGGTGGAGGAGGGCGTCGAATATTGTCTGGGTCCCCAATGAGGAACCGCCTATCCCGAGGAGGACGAGGTTTTTGATGTCCATTGCGGCGGCCTTGTCTGCAAGCACCTGCATCTCGTCGAACTGGAACCGTGTCGAGGGCAGTGTCATGAAGGCGAAGGGGTTCGCGAGAAGCTTTGCATAATAATCACTTATCTTCGCGAGGGTATTCGCGAACTCCGCAGCATCGATGCCGTTGGCACCGACCGCCTCAGAAAGCGCGTTGGTTATGTCCATGGTTATTGTTTTCATCGTTTCTCCTGGAATACACCCATGTTGCGAAACTTGTCGTAGCGCATCTGTTTCAATGCTTCGGGATCAACTTCCATGAGCTCCTTGAGATTCCTGTCGAGCACGCCGCGTGTGTTGTCGAAGGTCTTCTGCCAGTCCCTGTGAGCGCCGCCGAAGGGTTCACCGATGATCTCGTCGGCAACCTTGAGCTTTAGAAGGTCCCGGGCTGTGGGTTTCAGGGCGTCCGCAGCCAGCGGTCCCTTGGTCCCGTCCCTCCAGAGGATGGCCGCGCAGCCTTCGGGGGATATGACGGAATAGGTTGCGTTCTCGAGCATGAGAACCCTGTTGCCCACGCCGATGCCGAGCGCCCCGCCGCTGCCGCCTTCGCCGATGACGATGGAGATGGTGGGGACGCCAAGGGAGAACATGAAATAGATGCTCGACGCTATCGCCTCCGCCTGCCCCCGCTCCTCCGCTCCCACGCCAGGATATGCCCCCGGTGTATCGATGAAGGTGATGACGGGCTTGCCCCATCTCGCCGCCATGTCCATGACGCGCATCGCCTTCCTGTAGCCGTCTGGATGGGCCATGCCGAAATTTCTGTGGGCCATTTCCCGGACGTCCTTGCCTTTCTGGTGGCCCACAACGGCCACATTCACACCTTCGAAGCGGGCAAAGCCGGCCACGAGCGCAGGGTCGTCCTTGAATTTCCTGTCGCCATGGAGTTCCACGAAGTCGGTGAAGAGACCGTGGACGTAATCGAGGGTGTGCGGGCGGTTCAGGTGACGCGAAAGCTGGGAGCGCTGCCAGTTCGATAGATCGGAGTACGTGTCCTTCTCGATCTTGGCGATCTTCTTGCGCAGAGTGACCAGTTCTTTTGCGTAGTACGGGTCGTTTTCATCGTAGAACCGCTCTATCTCAAAGATCCTTCTTTCCAGCGGTTCAAGTTTCTTTTCGAAATCAAGGTAGTATCTCATCAATAACCTCTACGTCCATGCCTTTCTTGAAGTGCTTAAGAATGACGTCTTTTCTCCTGGGATCGATCCTGATGCTTGTGAGGGGGAGGGACTGCCTTTCTCCGTTGAGCTGAAACTCGAGAAGCACGGCCGACCTGCCCCTGACGCTGAAGAGGATATCTTTCAATACCCTCAGGTCTTCTTTCCTGATGACCTCGCAATGTATCCGAATCCTGACGGTCTTCAGGAGTTCCCCCGTTAATGTCTCGAGGAGGGTCACGGACTTCCCTTTTATCCTCGCGCCGCCGTCCTCCGACCTTTCGAGCGACCCTGTCACCATGAGGGGCTTTCCGCTCTGGATGACAAAGTGGTTCTTGCCATAGAGGTCGGGGAAGCAGATGACCTCCACGATGCCCTTTGTGTCCTCGAGAGTGACGTATGCCATCCTGTCGCCCCGCTTGGTCGTTATCTCCTTCAAGGTGCTCACGATACCCGCGATGCTGACGTCCTCAGACGTGTCTGTCTCCTTCAGGCTCTGGCTGTCGTAGGGGGTAAGCTCGGTTATGAGGCTCTCGTAGGGTTTCAGGGGATGTTTGCTGAAATAGAAGCCGAGGGACTCCTTCTCGCCAAGGAGGATCTCGTCGTGAGAAAGTTCGTCCATGATGGGGACGTCGAAAGAGACTGTCGTCTCGGCGATCTCTGACTCCCCGAATATACTGCCCTGGTTGAGATTGTTCTTTGTGTCCCGCTTTGTCAGTTTGTCGAGCATTTCCTGGGCGAGGTGCAGGACCTGCGATCTCTTCAATCCAAGGCTGTCGAAGCAGCCTGCCGTGGCGAGGCTTTCGATGACCTTCTTATTGACCTTGCGGGAATCGATGACACTGCAAAAGTGCACGAAGGATTTGAATCCTCCCGCTTCCTCGCGCGCCTGGATGATGCTCTCTATGGCCGCCTCGCCCACGTTTCTGACGCCGGAAAGCCCGTAGCGGATCTTTGAATCGACGATGATGAAGTCGCTCTCGCTCGCGTTGACATCGGGAGGCAGGATCTCTATGCCCGATTCCCGGCATTCCCCGATGTACTTGACGAGTTTGTCGGTATCGCCCACCTCGGTGGTAAGCATGGCTGCGAAATAGTGGATGGGGTAATGTGCCTTGAGGTACGCCGTCTGGTAGGCGATGTACCCGTAGGCCGTGCTATGGGACTTATTGAATCCATATTCGCCGAAGCGCTGGATGATGTCGTAGATCTTCTCCGCAACGTCTCGGGG